>CALMQK010000043.1 GCA_937872085.1 uncultured euryarchaeote | reverse complement strand
AGGACAGAGAGGCTCACGCTCGGAGACAGCGTGTTCAAGTTCGAAGAGGCCTTCGCCAAGATGTGCGGAGCTAAGTACGCCGTCGCGCTCAGCTCGGGCACGGCCGCGCTGCAACTCGCGCTCCAGGCCAACGGCATCAAGACAGGGGACAAGGTCCTCACGTCGTCGATGTCGTTCGTCGCGACCACGAACTCGTATGTCGCGTTCGGAGGCGTTCCAGGATTCGCTGATGTGCTCGAGAACGAGTTCACCCTCGATCCAGCGATGCTCAAGGGCGCGATCGACTCCAAGACCAAGGCGATCATGCCGGTCCATCTCTACGGCATGCCCTGCCACATGGACGAGATAAATGAGGTCGCGAAGAAGCACAACCTGCTGGTGGTCGAGGACTCGTGCCAGGCGCATGGCGCGGTCTACAAGGGCAAGAAGGCTGGCAACCTGGCCGATATCGGCTGTTTCTCGTTCTACTCCACCAAGAACATGCATGTCGGCGGCGACGGCGGCATGATCACGACCAACAACGAGGAGGTCGCGGAGCTCTGCCGGAGGATGAGGCACTGCGGGCGCAAGAAGGGCAGCAACTACGAGCATGACATCATAGGCTACACGATGAGGCTCAACTCCTGCAACGCCGCCGTCGGGATCGAGCAGCTCAAGTTCCTTGAGGAGTGGAACGACAAGAGGAGGGCTGCTGCGAAACTTTACGACCAACGACTCAGAGGCGTCCTCGACCTCGTCCTGCCACCGCAACCGACCAAGGACATCGTTCCGGTGTTCCATCTCTACACGATCAGGACCAAGAAGAGGAATGCCTTGAAGGCTCACCTGGAGAAGAACGGGATAGGCGTGGGCGTGCACTACGAGATACCCATCCATCTGCAGCCGATCTACAAGCAGATGTTCGGCTTCAAGGAGGGCATGTTACCGATCACCGAGAGGCTAAGCAAGGAAGTCCTGACGCTCCCGATGTTCGCGGAGATCACACACGACCAGATCAAATATGTCTGCGAGACGATCAAGGTGTTCTGCGAGTAGGTCTGATTCACATGACAAAATTCAATGTGGGCGTCATAGGCGTCGGATACTGGGGCAAGAAGATCGTCGATGAGTACTCGAAGATCGAGAACGTGACCATACTGGGCGTGGCCGATCCCGACGAGAAAATGCTCGCCTTCGCCAAGGAACGTTACGGCATCGAGGGGACCTACAAGGACTACAAGGAGCTGCTCGCGCTCCCTGACCTGCACGCGGTGAACGTGTGCACGCCCAATGCGATGCACTACCAGGTCTGTAAGGACGCGCTCGAGGCTGGGAAGCACGTGCTCGTGGAGAAGCCTATCACGCTCAACTCGAAGGAAGGGAAGGAGCTCGTCGAGCTGGCGCAGAAGAAGGGCCTGATGCTCTCCGTCGGCCACATATTCAGGTTCAACAACGCGCTCGCCGAGGTCAGACGCTTGATCAAGGAGGAGAAGTTCTTCGGGAAGCTCTTCCTGCTAGAGCTCAACTGGACCAACCTGGAGAAGGCCTTCCCGGACAGGGATGTGCTGTTCGACCTTGCGCCACACATGTTCGACATACAGAACTACCTGCTCGGACTATGGCCGGAATCGATATACTGCGAGGCGGGGCCCTTTAGGCGCGCCTCGGGCGAGGAGACTGCCTATGTGCTGTCCAAGTTCAAGGGCGGGCTCGTGTCGCTCGCGAACATCAGCTGGCTGGTGCCCAGGAAGATCAGACAGATCGAGATCGTCGGGGAGTCAAGGTCCGCTCTTGTCGATGCTGTCGCCCAGGAAGTGACAGTCTACGAGAGCGGTTACACCTACAAGCTCGGGATCGAAAGGAACAACACGATCAAGGACGAGCTGGTGCACTTCATCAAGTCCATCAGCGACCCGCAGACCGAGACGAAGAACAGCGGGACCATCGGTGTCAAGACGGTCGAGCTGATAGAGGCAGCGAAGAGATCGATGGCCGATGGAAAGGCCGTCAAGGTCTAGGGTCGCCCGAAACACGGACGTAGACCCCTTGGAAACCCTCATGCCTCAGCCCGATTCGTGCAAGATTGGAACATATCCCCGAGAATTGTGCCCATTTGTGCCTGAATCACGATCAAGCATGATCTAAACCGGATAGAAATTCTACTCTTGTCCTCGTGAGAAGGTCCATCAACCGCCATGAACCAAGAGTCCTAGGAGTATGGCATCAACAGTTCATTGACCAGAGCCCTATTGAAACACATGCCCATACTTCATTCGAGTACTAGTCCGACAATTCCTTTTGAATGGTTAGTCTTCAAGACAACTTGCGGATGGCCTCCGCCAAAGCCGACGACGACTCGACAATTGCCTGGTTGAGCTCTAAAAGCCTTCTATCGACCTGCTCTGATATTCTCTCGAACTTCTCCTCTAGAGAGGCGATCTCGGTCCTCACGTCCTTGATTCCCTTCTTGAACTTGTTGTCCAATTCGCGCGCTTCTGGTATTAGGTCGAATCTCAAACCTTGGGCGCGTTTCGAGCCAAGTACGGTCTTTCGGAAGGAAGCATACATCTTTGGACTGACGTTGAGTCCCCAGAGTTTCTCTGTTATGGCCTTCAGTGAGATGGTCAAGCCTTCCTTGTCTGCCCTCTTTGCCGCGACGATCGCTTTCCTCAGGTTGATGAGAGCGTCAAGGTAGGCTGGGACGACGTAGGCGGACTCAATGGCCATTCCGCATTTTATGTCTACTAGTTTGGGATTGAGAGAGGAGCAGACTTCCCGCTGAACGCGGTTGACGAAGGAGATTGTTTCCCCGTCCAGCTTCTTCTTCAGCGCGGAAGACTTCTTCTCCTGAAACCTTCCTGCAACCACCTTGAAACGGGCCACATTATCGATGAGCTTCTTAAGATCGATGGCTTCCTCGACCTTGGCAGACCTCTCACAGAGCACTTCATGAAGGTTCTTGGCCGTAGACGTGAAGTCGTAATGCAACAGCTCCGGAGAGTCAAGTTTCAGCACTAGTGCCAGAGTCATTCTGAGAGCATTCCTGACAAGGACCGCATTGATAAGCTCGGGCGTGTCGCGATTGCTATGATAGATCTTCATGTATTGGTCCATTCTTGGGTTGATGCTCACGCTCGGAACGCCATGTCGAACAAACCACCATTGGTCTAATCCGGTGTCAGGCGCTCCTTCAATCTCATAGAGTGCCTCAGCCTCGAACTCCTCGATCAGCTCGTTCGTCAAAGACTCAAGCTCCTGCGTGAGAGTTATGTTGCTGCTGAAGCCATAGGCGAAACCGTCGAGATTGATGTTCGCGACGATCTTTTCCAACTCGTCGGCATGTTGCTTTGTATAGGCATATGAGCCTGCCAGCCACCCGAAGACGTCTTCGACACCAGGTTCAATGCTGGTTTCCTCACCGCCGCACGTCACGAACCTTATCGTCCTGGCATTCTTGTAGTTCTTGGCCAGAACTTCTGCGACGCCTATGATTGCCGCAACTCCGCTAGCGTTGTCGTTGGCGGCTCCATACCAGCTGTCGTGATGCGCAGTCAACACGATAACCTGATCGGGGAATTTCCGCCCTGGAAGCTCGGCCACCACATTGTGAGAGGTGCTTCTAACGTTCAGTTCAACAATGTTCTTCAAATTGGCCTTGACTTCTCCTTTTCTGAGAAGACGACGTATGGACTGGGCTTCGATGTATGGAATCGAGACCACTGGAATTGCAGCATCTTCAATGTGGTAGTTTCGAAGGATATCACGATCGAATACTACCGATGTGAGGATCGCCGCCACGGCTCCTAAGTCCTTAGC
>CALMQK010000042.1 GCA_937872085.1 uncultured euryarchaeote | reverse complement strand
CAGCATCACATGGTTAAGCACGCTGCCCAGGCTGTAGTTCGTCTGCTTGTCCTTGACTGCTGTCTCCATGGCCTCGCTGATGGCGATGCCCAGCGAGCCAGGGTGCTTCGGGTCCTTCTCCAGGAGCTTCTTGCCGAAGTCGGTCAAGTTGCTGGGAGATGGATTGACCTCCGCGCCGTACACGCGCATCATCTCGCGCCTGTAAGGTTTCTGATCATAGCTCGCCCTCACCATGAACACCTTGCATGTGAGTCCGAAGTACCGGCACGCGAGAGCAAGCGCGGTGCCCCATTGTCCCGCTCCAGTCTCGGTCGAGATCTTCTCGACGCCTTCCTTCATGTTGTAGTAGGTCTGGGCGAGGGACGTGTTCGTCTTGTGGCTTCCTGCCGGGCTCAGGTCCTCCCTCTTGAAGTAGATCTTGGCGGGCGTCTTGAGCGCCTTCTCGAGCCTGATCGCTCTCTGAAGCGGGCTCGGCCTGTTCGCCAGCATGTAGGCCTGTTGAACCTCATCGGGAATGTCGATGTACCGTTCGGACGACATCTCCTGAGCGATCAGCGCCTTCGGGAAGATGACCTCTAGGTCACTTGGCGAGATCGGTTTCATCGTCCCCGGGTTTAAGGGCGGCGCGAGCGGCTCCGGAAGGTCCGGTAGTATGTTGTACCATTTCCTCGGCATCTCTTCTGCATCGAGTGTCGTTCTTACTGGTTGCATTCTGAATCCCTCATGTTGCTGCAAACTCAATATTACCGTACAATATTTAGCTTTTTCGAGCAATGATGTATATTTATGGGCAACAGAAGTTGGTCTAGCCCCCTCACGCCCCTCATTTGAGGTAGATAAGCCGGCTATGCCTCTGATCCCAGATCCAGTCGTCCTCCGTGACCGCCTCTTCGCGCCTGGATATCATGTTGTCCAGTTTGGCATCGAGGTCGTCCGCTTCATGGACGAGCAGCGCCTCGGGGAACATCGGCTCCACGGGGGAGCCCCACTCCTTCTTCCCGTGGTGGGCGAGAAGCATGTGTCGCAACTTCGAAGCGAGCTGCTCCGGGAAACCCTGGATGTCCTTGACCTTAGCCAGCAACTCCTGGTCCGCCAGGATGACGTGCCCTATGAGACGTCCCTGCTCTGTCTGGTTGATGTTGCTCGAGACCCGGAAGCTAGGGATCTTCCCTATGTCGTGCAGGAGTGCCCCGGTCAGCACCAGGTCGGCATCGAGCTCCTTGTGGAGCTCGGTGACCCTGATGCATACCTCTGCGACGTTCAGAGTGTGCTTGAGCAGGCCCCCGATGGCGGCCGAGTGGAGCTGGATCGATGCCGGGCAGGACGCGAAAGCCTCCAGGAAACCCTTGTCTTCGAAGAACCTTCCAAGGAGGCTTCTCAGGTTCGGCTCCTCGACCGTACGTACGAGATCGAGCAGATGTCCCTTCATCTGGTCGATGTCGGGGTAGGTCCTGATGAGCTCCGCGATGTCATAGTCTCCTTCGACGAGCTTCATCAGCGATCCCCCGTTCTTCTCGCTGACGGATATCTCGAGCTGGTTCCTGTACTCCGAGATGTCTCCCGTCACGCGGACTATCTCATCGCGTTGGAAGGAATCGTGCAATCTCTCGACGGAGGCCTTGTCCTGGCCCCCCCAGTACTTGACGGTGATCTGGCCGGACCTGTCGGCTCCCCTGAACTCGAACATCCAGCCGTACTTGTATTCCTGGACCGGCTTCTTGTAATTGACCGAGAAGTAGCTGTCGACCTTGTCTCCTGGCTTCAGTTCGCCGGCAAGCTGCTTTGAACTCATTGCCTTCTGCTCCCTCGGGGCTGCGCTCCCCTGCCGGGTAATTGGCAGCGGGACGTATATCCGCTTTGCGAGTGGTGGGCCGAAAGTCTCC
>CALMQK010000041.1 GCA_937872085.1 uncultured euryarchaeote | reverse complement strand
GAAGCTTCCTCCTGGGCCACAGGCTGAGCCGCCTGTTGATATCCTTGCTTTTGTTCGGCCTTATGCCTCTCAAGTCCTCGAGCACGATGACGGAGCTGTGATCCTCAGCGAACTCCAGAACCGCGTTCGCGACCCGATGCAGCCTGTAATCGATCCTGTGGTGTTCCCTCGCACCTTCTCGGCTACACAAGACTCGAGTTAATCGCATGTCATGGGCCTTCTTCTTCTGAAGCTTCCTCCGCTTGTCGTGATGGCGCATCTGTATCATGGCCACCTCTGGGAAGGCCGCCTTGACCTGAACGCATGACGAGTCTCCCTTCCGACCTCCCTCAACGAATATGCCGTCGAGGCTCCGTTCATTGGTATCGAGCGAGAGCACCGAGCTGGCCGCAATTGGCCGAGTGGATTCCCGTCTGAACGCGACGATCACCCTGTCCGGGAGGACGGTGAGCGAACCCAGCGAGAGCGTTTCATCGTTCAAATACCGACGGTGGTATCGACTTACCACCAGCCTCAGTTTGACATGGCATCCCGCTCTGATGGGCAGATCGATCATGCCTTCGGCGCGATCCAACTTGTACGCTTGATTCTCTGCCTTCATCATCAGGCGCTTGACGAAAGGGGTTCCGCAGCGCCTCCCGTGTCGGACCCGCTTCCTGTAGTTCTTGAGGATCCCAGCAGCAACCTCAAACGAGGACACAAGGTGTTTGGCGTGCATGCCAGGATGCTCTTCTCGGAACGCCCTGTAGAGTAGCTTGGTAATCCCATACCTCGACGAAACGCGTGCATCGAGGGATGCGCGAACCGCCTTGTTCACTGCCAACCTGAAATCCTGGAGAAGCGAAATCGCCTCCGGAGGGAGGTTCAAAGCGAGTCGGAAGACAACGCCCTTGACCAGCATGCAGGCATCAGTGGCAGAGGGAGTACTAGCCGCGGCGATTACATGTAGCCTGCGTGATCCATAAGAACGCATCACCCTATAACTTGTCAGAACCGCTTTACGGGAAAGCTTTTATCAAGACCTGACATAACCCGTGCCCAAGGGTTACCTAAATGCTGAGGGAGTGCAACGAACACGGTTACTTCAGGGCGGATTACTGCCCGGTCTGCGGCTCTGAGGGCAGGTTCCTGATGAACACCGAGGAGCTCGACAGGATGAGCCGCACGATGGCCGGGGTCTTGAGACACTTCCCCGAGAGGTTCGAGCTCAAGATGGACGAGCAGGGTTTCGTGGACCTCAGGGAGTTCGTGAACGCCCTCCAGATGAAGCAGCGCAGGTACCACTGGGTAAGGCCTCATCACATCGTCGCGATCATCGAGACCGACAGCAAGGGCAGGTACGAGTTCAGGGACGGCAAGATCAGGGCGACCTACGCCCACTCCTTCGAGGTCAAGCTGGATCTACCGGTCGGCGGCACGCCGGACAATCTCTATTACCCGACCACGGCGGAAGAGATCGACATCGTCCTCGAGACCGGCTTGAAGCCCTCGGACAGGAAGATGGTCCACCTCAGCAGAGGCATCGGGGATGCCGTGAACGCGGGCAGGGTGAGGACCCCTGACCCGGTCATCATCGAGGTCGACTCAAGAGGAGCCGCCGCGGACGGGATAGTCATCCAGAAGGCCGGCCGGACGGTGTATCTCACCAGCGAGATCCCGCCGAAGTACCTCAAGAAGATCGAAGTGGACCTATCCGAGTTCCCTGTTGAGGAGAGGCCCAAGAGGGACGATGAGCCGGGTCCGGAAGAGGGTCCGAAGGAGAGTCCAGAAGATGAAGGGCGGCCTCCGGAGCAAGAACTTCCGCCGGATGAATGAGCACATTCACTCTTGGTCGGTAAACGCTTAATATCCTCTCGTTCGTTTTCTTCAATCAGATGTTCGTC
>CALMQK010000040.1 GCA_937872085.1 uncultured euryarchaeote | reverse complement strand
ATAAGAGGGCCGATCGAGATCACAGACGGTTCTCGCGAATCCATCGTAGCACCATTGTATGGCGGGCCCGTCTTCAAGGAGCCGCAAGAGGACACCGTCATGATGAGATACAAGTCCTTCGTCCCCGAGACGGAGTTCCAGTTGGATAGGACGATGGCCGAGGCGATGGTGATCAACAAGCCGGCCGTGATCAGAGTCGTTCACGGGGATGGGAGCCTGGTCCTGCTCGGGCCCCATCTCGAACACCCCCGATACCCTCAGGCGAACAGCCTGTTCTTGAGGCTGTTGGGACATCATGGGCCGGCCCAGCCTGGTAGGGATGCCGTGCCCATGCCGGAAAGGCGGATGCGCACGGAGCTGCACCGCTCGCTCTCTGACCTCAAGGTCGCCGTCCTAGGTCTGGAGAACAGGTCCTTCACGGTCGGTCACAAGGCCTGGGATGGGAGCAGGCTGCTCGAGATCGTGTCGGCCATCGAGAAACGGGGATGGACGTTGAGTGATGCCAAATCAAAGCTCGTCGCCTCCGATCTCGGCAGGGTGAGGGACATGCTCGTGGGAATGAAGGTCGGGGTCGAATCGGACGGCGATGAGACCACTCATATTCTTGTCGAGGCTGCCAGGACGTGCGTGGACAATCACTTCAAGGATCTCTCCGACAAGGCCAGGAAGTCCTCTGGTGACAGGTCCGGGGACTCTCGATGAACATCCTAAAATGGATGACTTTATAGAGTATCGAATGGTTTGAGAATCGATGTCTGGGACGAGATACCTCAAGGACAGGCTCGGGCTCTATCTCCTGTTCTCAGCTGTCGTGACATCGTTCGCCGCCGTCGTGCTCCTCCTGCCCTACGATACGGTCTACGTGAGGGACAGGACGTACCTCACGATCTTCCTGATCACCATCATCCTCTGCGTTGCGGTCTTCATCCTTGGCACCGTCTACAACGCTCTTGTGTGGATGCGCGGCCGAGGACTCGTGGGCACTCCAGAGCGACGGCTGCTCGGGATGATCCCCCGCGTGATTCGATTTGTGGGCCGAAGGTTGGGAGGAGTGACATCAGCTTTCGCGAAGGACGCGGTCTATCTCTCGAAGCTCAAGGATCGGAGCCCGACCAGGTGGTCGATGCATCTGCTGATCCTTGGGGGTTTCCTACTGATGTTCCTGTTGGACCTCGTGACGACCTTCTCACTCGATATCGCGAAGTACGGGCCTATGATCCAGGACGACGGCTGGGCGAAGCTCTGGATAAGGGATTTCGGGTTCGACCTCGCAGGGCTGATGATGCTCGTCGGGCTCTTGATCGCATCCGTGCGGAGGTTCGTCCTCAGACCGAAGATCGTCAGGACGGAGCTCCCTGATGCCGCATCAGTGCTGTTCCTCCTTGCGGTCGTGGTCGGGGGATTCCTCCTGGAGGGGATGGGGATCG
>CALMQK010000039.1 GCA_937872085.1 uncultured euryarchaeote | reverse complement strand
GTACGACAAGAAGGCGAAGGACGCAGGCGTGACCTGTGTGCTCGGCATCGGGAGATCACCAGGCATCCCGAACGTTTGTGCCGCGGCAGGTGCCAGAAAACTCGACTCAGTCAGGGACATCAACATCTACTGCACCTGGGGGACCAAGGTCAAGAGCGATAACGCGGCATTCCCAGCCTACTCGATCAGAACCGTTCTCGACGAGATAACCCAGGAGCCGGGCATCGTCGAGAACGGCAAGAAGAAGAAGGTGCCGGCCCTTTCGGGCATGACCGAGGTCCTGATGCCAGAGCCGGCTGGAAAGGTTGTCGCATATTACATCAAGCACTCGGAACCTGCGACGATGGCCGACTTCATCGGCAAGGGCACTAAGAACGTTAGCTTCAGAATCGGCTTCCCTGCGAACGACTTCTCGACCTTCAAGACCCTCGCGCAACTCGGCTTCGGAGGCACGGAGCAGATCAACGTCGGAGGGTGCTCAGCGTCCCCGAAGGAATTCATCACGGCTATGTATCTGAAGTCAGTGGAAGCTTCCAGGGAAGCGGTCCAATCAGTCGAAGATTTCGACTACTTCAGGATAGATGTCGACGGCATGAAGGACGGGAGGGATGCAAGGGTGACCTACAATGTCAAGACGTGGAACGACCTCGAGAAGGGCTTACCATCTGCAAGGGACACCTCGGTTCCCCCATCGATAGTCGCCGACTGGCTCGCGAAAGGCAAGATCGACAAGAGGGGCACGCAGCCACCGGAGGCATGCATCGAGCCCGAGCCGTTCTTCAAGGAGTTGGCCAAGAGGAAGATACTCGTGGAAGAAGAGACGCTGCAGACGAAGACATACTACTGATCCTGCCCACATGACCCCAATGACTGCTTGATTGAAAGTAGGCCAGATGCTCGGGTTCCCACACGGCTCCATCTGAAACCCCATAATCTATCCGGCCGTCTATCGGTTCTTCGAATACCTGTCCAATACTTCGATTGCCCATCCGGTGATCCACTGGTCCTTCTGCATGTGAGGCCTGTCCGATTGCCACCAGAAACCATCCGCATGCCTGGCATCCAGCAACCAGCGGATGGGCTTCTCCATCCGCTCATCGCCCGGGCCGT
>CALMQK010000038.1 GCA_937872085.1 uncultured euryarchaeote | reverse complement strand
GTCCGTGAAGCTTCGCTGCTTGACACTTTTGGCATCGGATTCATGAACAACACACTTGGTGTGGGTATCTGGACGATGGCTAGCTGGGGGCTGTTCATCTCACCGCATGGCAACATGTTGCTGGGATCGATACTTGCATCGTTGATGTGCATATTCGGCATAGCTTTTGTCTGGGGATTCCTGGGCGGCTCAATGCCGAGAAGCGGCGGCGACTACATCGCCAACTCGAGGATCATCCACCCTGCGGTGGGCATTGCGATGTCAATGACGAATGCAGGGTTCGTGATGACATTCTGGATAGCGACTCTGGCACCGTTCTGTGCCGATCCTGGCATGACCTCGCTTCTCTCATCTCTAAAGGCCGATCCGGACCTCATCAACTGGTTCACGACACCAGCGGCCATTGTGGTCGTCGCCACTCTGGTCAATGTCTGGGGATTCTTCATCGTGGTAACCGGCCTGAAGATCTACAACATGAACCAGAGGGTCATCATGGTCTTGGCGTTCTTCACCTTGATCGTGACTGGCATCGTGCTGACAATGAGTAGCCACGCTGACTTCGTGAACGCGTACAACACACAGGCGACGATCGACGGTTCGATGTCGTACGACCAGACGATATCTACGGTCAGAGACATAGACGGAGTGAACCTGGCAGGGCCAAAACCTGGCTTCGATCTTGGAGCGACTCTGGCGCTGTTTCCCGCCATAGCGTGGGCTACTGCGTACGGGTATCAGATCACTTTCATCTGCGGTGAAGTGAAAAGGCCTCAGAGGAACATCATCTTGGGACAGGTGCTCGCAGCAGTGATACCTGCATTCTTCCTCGTATGGTTCTCATGGGGACTGGTCAATGTAATGGGACAGGACTTCCTGGGCGCAGTGGCGTACATCGACAACGGCGATGGCGGAGCGGCAATCGACAACTTCACGTTGTCAACAGGCAGCAACACCTACAGCATGATATCCCTACTGACAGACAGCAGCTTCGTCCAGTTCTGCATAGGTTCGGTGTTCATATTCTTCAATCTGTTATGTATGCCGATTTCGTACATTGCCTTTAGCAGAGCTTCATTTGCCTGGGGAATGGACAGATTGGGGCCGAGGTGGTTCACCGATGTGAGCCCGAGATGGCATTCGCCCGTGAAGAACAGCATCATCATGCTGGTCATGAGCGAGGTAGGCATCTTGATATACGCGTACTGGGCGTCTGCAATAGATGCGGTGGCGATAGTCGCGCTCGAGGCAATGTCGGCATGGGGCGTGATGGCTGTGTCTGGCCTGCTGTTCCCGTACGTCAAGAAGGTGAGGACCATCTGGGAGGCGTCCCCGTACAAGTTCCATCTGGGGCCGATATACGTGATGACGGTTGCATCGATAATCAACCTGGTTTTCGTCGGCATACTGATCTATTACTTCTTCACCGTGCCGGCGTTAGGAGCCATTTCGACTTGGGGTGCGGCTGTCTACATCACGATATGGATCTTCGGCCTGATCTGGTACTACCTCTGGGTTAGACACGCGAAGAAGCAGGGAATAGACCTGAAGATGGCCTGGAAGGAGTTGCCTCCGGCCTGAACTCGGATGAAGGACGCAGAAACCCTAGAGAAGAGGGCAGAACGGCCCTCTTCTAAAACCTTTTCTTTTTCAATTCATCATCTGATGAACCCATGGCCTAGAGCTTCGGAACGATCTCGTGGAGGTCGAACGGCTTCTTGAAGACGAACATGGATTTCGGTCTCCACTTGTTGACCACCTTGATGTTGTCGTAATCATCGAAGTAGAGTATCATCCTGTAGTCCTCTGGCTTCTCCCCGCCCCTGTTTGCCTCCTTGGCGAGCGACCTAAGCATCTTGTTGACGCATTCCTTCATCTTCTCCCTGTAGGGAGCGTACAAATCCTGCGTCTCCTTCTCGTACCTGATGACCTTCTTCCTGATTCTGTAATCGACTACTGTGGCATAGTTCATGGCGACGACCACGACCAGGACCGCGATCATTGAGTACAGAAATGCGTGACCTCCGAACGGGTGAGGGCCTAGCACCCTTCTCCAAGCTGGCACGATCTGAATGGCAACGAAAAGTATCAGGACGATCAGACCGACTCTATTGGCGATCTTGATCCAGGCGAGCGACCGGATCATCCGCTCCACGCCCGGTATCTTCAAAGGCATGTCGGCGATCTTATCAGCGGCTGGTCGAGCTTTCACCCACATATCGTAGTGTTCCTTGAACCTGGTCTTCTTGAGTTCCAAAAAAGCCATATCTATCCGGTCGACGTCCTTCCTCTTATAGGCGCGAGTGTCGTCGAGGAGGGCTATGCACTGCGCCAGTTGCGAAACGGGATCGACCTTCTTCTCCTTCTTCTTCGGCATCCGAGTCACCTGTGAACGCTGGCCGTGCAGTCATTCGCAATGCCCTAAGTGGTTTATTAGATTATGCGCTGGTCTCGGGAGAAGCCGTGAGGGCGTCAAAGCGCTCAGGTCATCTTCGACTGAGTCTCTTTGATCGTTTCCTCGAATATGTCGATGCCTATGTCCAACTGCTCTTTGGAAATGATAATTGGCGGCGCGATTCGGAACACGTTTCCGAACATGCCCGCGGTTATCATCATCAAGCCCTTCCTCCACGCCAGGCCCTGTATCTGTGGGACATATAGTGGCTCCTTGGTCTTCTTGCTCTTTACTATCTCGACTCCGATCATCAATCCCTTTCCTCGGACATCGCCAATGATTTCGTACTTGTCCTTCAGCTCGTTGAGCCTCTTCATCGCATGAGCGCCAAGCACCTTCGAGCGCTCGGTGAGGTTCTGCGCAAGTATCTCCTTAACGTGTGCCAGACCTGCCGCGATGCTCATCCCGTTCCCGCCGAATGTTGACGAGTGCGAGCCTGGTCTCCAGACATCCATGATGCTCCTCTTCGCCATACAGGCTCCGAACGGAACGCCCCCGCCGGAGGCCTTGCCCGTGAGCAGCAAGTCAGGGATTACACCCGCAGAGTTGCATTCCCATATCTCACCTGTTCTGGCAAGTCCCGTCTGGATCTCGTCCATTACAAGGAGGAACTTCTTGTCGTCGCACAGCTTCCTCATCCTTGGAAGGAATTCCTTCGGAGGAACAATGTATCCACCCTCGCCCTGCACTGGCTCGACGAATATAGATGCGGGTGAGTTTGACGGACCTCCGAACTCAAGGATTCCCTTCTCAAGATAGTCGATGCAGAGCATGTTGCATTCAGGGTACTCCTGTTTGAACCAGCATCTGTAGCAGTACGGGTAGGGTGCGAAAAAGAAGCCAGGCGCATAGGGGCCGTGTCCGTACTTGTACTTCACCCTGCTGGCCATTGCGAGAGCATTGCCGATCCTGCCGTGATATGCACCCATGAACGCGATGTGCTCGTAGCCCTTGGTGTAGTACCTCGACAGCTTGATCGCCGCCTCCACCGCTTCGGCACCGCTGTTCCCGAAGAATGTCGACTCCAGCGCTCCACCGGGAGAGATCTTTGCGAGCAGTTCGGCGTATTCGGCCTCCTTATCGTAGTATGCGTCGTTGGCAAGGGAGTGAATCAGCTTGTCCGCCTGGTCCTTGATCGCCTGCACGACCCGCGGGTTTCCCCAGCCAGCATTCATGACGGAAATGCCTGCTGAGAAATCCAAGAAGACGTTGCCGTCCGCATCCATGATCGCGGCTCCCGAGCCCTTCGTCATGGTGAACTGGAAGAGGCGGTCATAGGCGTGAGAGACGTACTTCTTGTCCTTTTCGATTATCTCCTTGCTCTTCGGACCTGGCGGCGCCACCTTCAGCTTTGGCACGTCTCTCGCCCAGTCCGCAACCCAATCCGGAAGACCTAGATCCATTTTAACCCTCTCAGTTTGAGAATCGTTCGATGATACGATGTCTTCGCATTCCGATAGGCTTACACTCGATATTAACATTGCGTGGAGATTCAATCGCCGGCAGACTGAGCCAGAGGGTTCTCGTCTACCACTTCCCTAGCCTTCATCCTGCAGTTTCGCGCGAGTTCCAAGATTCTCGATGGTAATTCCTACTCGTTCAGGGGATGATTGCGCTGTTCTTCCCGATATGCAGGCATATCCCTGACACAGGCATCGGCCTGTGGGCCCGCGTCCGCGGGAACCGCCTTTTCAGAAGCTGGACAATATGGTTAAATAGAAACGATTCATTCACACTTCGTCTCCAAAACAGGAGCAAACGAGGGGTATATCTTGCGTCCGATACGACTGTTCTTCGTCACCGACTTGCATGGATCAGAGCTATGCTTTAGGAAATTCATCAGCGCAATCTCCATCTACAACGCCGATGCGGCCATTGCTCTCGGGGATCTTGCGGGGAAGATGGTCGTGCCCATATTCGACAACGGTAACGGGACCTACGATGTCAACTTCCTGGCTCAGGATATCCATCTGAACAACAAGACAGAGCTCGATCAGCAGCTGGCCAAGATCAACAACATAGGATTCTACCCCTACATGACTGACAAGAAAGAAGCAGACCACCTCCGATCAAACCAAAATGAGGTGATGACCATATTCCACAGACTCATCAACGAGAGGTTACAGCACTGGATTGAGCTGGCTGATGAGAAGTTGAAGGACAGCACAGCGAAGATATTCATGGCTCCTGGCAACGACGACCCAATGGAGATGGATGCAATACTCGAGAGTTCCAAGGTCATGAAATCCGCAGCCATGAAGAACCTGGACGTCCTCGGCTACGAGATGATAACCATCGCCCACACTTCCCCGACTCCATGGGACACACCAAGGGAATGGAGCGAAGAGGAAATGACGAAGAACATCGACAAGCTCGCAGGAACCATCAAGAACATGGAGCGGGCCATATTCAACTTCCATGATCCGCCCTACGGAACGATGCTCGACTATGCGCCGAAGCTGAAGGACATGCGCCAATCGGCAGGCGAGACGGAGCACGTCGGCAGCACGGCAGTATCCGAGGCGATCAAGAAGTACCAGCCGTTCCTGGGTCTGCACGGGCACATTCACGAGTCCCGAGCTGCGCAGAAGATAGGAAGGACTTTCTGCGTCAACCCAGGAAGTGAGTACGGTGAAGGAATCCTGAGGGGTGTCCTTCTGACGCTCGCCGATACCAAGATGAAGAGCTACGTATTTACCTCGGGATAGTTTACTGTTCGAACAGTCACAAGTTGTTGAGGGATAAGATGACCGTACGTTTGCCGGCAGACATCCCGATAGAAGAGTATCCGAAGCCTGAGGTGTTCATCGACGAAGCGATGGTTCTAGTCGAGGAGGCCGGGAAGAAAGGGTACCTGCTCAGGGTCATGGGCGGTATGGCCATCTATATGCATAGCAAGGAGTACGAGACGCTCTGGCGGAACCTCGCACGCCTGGGCACCAAGGTCTTCACGGACATCGATTTCGTGGCCTACGGGAAGCAGAGGAACGAACTCTTTGATTTCTTCCAGAAACGGGGTTACAAGACAGATCCACGGTTCCTCTATCAATTCGGAAAATCCCGGCACATATTCTTCGGCGGCAGAGTCCCCATGGTCGAGATATTCTACGACCAGCTGGAGATGAACCACACAATACCTTACAAAGGCAGGCTCGAGATCGACACCCCGACCACGCCGGTCGCCGAGCTCATGATGCAGAAGCTGCAGGTCGTCAAGATCAACGAGAAGGACATCAAGGACCTCATCGTGCTGATCAGGGCGCACGACATCGGTACGGACGACCGTGAAAAGATCAACCTGAATATCTTCGATTTCGTTGGCTTGTTCAACGAATGGGGATGGTACTACACGGCGACGATGAACCTGAACAAGGTGAAGAAGTTCGCCAACGATTACCCGCAGCTCTCCCAAGAGGACAAAGCAGTCGTTTCGGAGAGGGTCGACAAGCTGCTGGCCTACATCGAAGAGAAGCCGAAATCCTTCAAGTGGAAGATGCGTGCGAAGATCGGCACAAAGACGATGTGGTACAACCCGGTGGAAGACTGGTAGGCTTCGCAGCCTAACGCGGAGATGTCCTGGCCTTCTTTGAACGCGATCCTTTCGCCTCGAGTCTCTCCATCACCGCTTTGACTATGAGTGGCCAGGCTATCGTCGCGTCGGAGAGGACCTCGGAGTACATACCCCCCTCACTTCGGGGGACTATCTTGCCCCACGACACACCTTCAGAGTATGTGCACCCCGACAGCCCGCCCCAATGTACCGGTTCCGGGCAGATCCGCAGGGCGTAGTCGAACCTCTTGAAGCCGCCCCCTTGACCGACACGCTTTCGGATGATATCGAGGTACGGCCCGACCTGTTGTGCCCAGTTCCTGGGGACTCCACCACCTATGGTCACGACTCCCAGCTTCTTCGAGTCCAGCACCCTGGAGGTGTAGTCCTCTAGATCGGCGAACGCGTCGAATATGACCGGCTTCTTGCGCTTGAGCTTCATCCTTCTGAGATAGACGCCGTAGTCCAACCCCAGCTCAGAGTCCGTGAAGGCCGGGACGTAGACGGGGACCTTCCTCTGGTAGGCGGACTTCAGTATCCCCCGCTGGCACTCCTCGGTCTCGCATGCAAGGGCCTCCCCAATCAGCCAGTTCAGTTCGTAACTTGAGATCGAATCCCTCTTCGAAACCTTCTCCATGACCTTCCGGAAGATCAGCTCCATGTCGTCCAGGCTTTGCTCCAGCTCGATGGTGTCATAGATCCTGTTGTACCCCGCGCGGTAGAGCTTGACGTCGTCCATGTCCCATCTGTGCTTGAAGTGCGCTCTGCCGGTGGATTCGACCATACCATGTGCCATGATCGCGCCGGTGGTCACCACCGCGTCCGCCATCCCCCAGTCTATCATGTCGCAGATGACCAGCCCCATCTTGGCTGGAGTCATCGCTCCTGAAAGGGTCAGGACCTTGAAGCATTCCTCATCTTCCACCATCGCCTGGAGCACCTTGGCTCCCTCGCCAATCGACCTCGCCCCGAAGCTGCACCGAGACATTCCGTCCACTAAGTCTGATACCGTCCTGCACTTCGTGAGATCGAGTGGGACGAGCGGCTCGAGGTGGTCGCTAAAACCATCATGGAACTCCTTGACCTTCCTCATATCCTTAAGAGGTTCTGCCATTTCACTCCCCCGGGTTCGCTGATCAGATTCCGCTAAGTCGGCGGCTTCGGTTCATTAGCAACACTTGGCGATGTCACTTCAGATGCCTCCGTTATGAACACTGCAGCGGCGATCACAGTCGTGTACACGCCTGTCTTCTCACCCTCGGCTGTCTTCGTGACGTTGAACGATTTCACGATCTTCCCGCTCATCTTGTACTGGTCTTCCCGTTCATCCCAATCCTTCTCGGGATCGAATGGTATGCCTAGGGTCGTGGCCAACATCGTCGCGGCCAGGTCCTCTGAGTAATGTCCAGCTATGCTGGCGTTCTCGCCGAAAGTGTGGTGCTCCGAGAGGTATCCGTACTGCGTCCCATCCGCCGGGACCGCACATCCGATCGAAGCGGCGACAACACGATTCGGTTCACTCGTGGAATTCCTCGCCATCACCACATGGACGATCTGCCCTGGAAGCAACTCCTTCAACCCGTCCTCGCGAGACACTATGGCACATCCGGGAGGCAATATGCTCGAGACCGAGACGAGGTTGAACTTCTCGATGCCCGCATCACGGAGAGCCATCTCGAA
>CALMQK010000037.1 GCA_937872085.1 uncultured euryarchaeote | reverse complement strand
AACGATTTGTTCTCGGACATCCCGAAGGATGTCCGCATCAATGGACTCCAGCTCCCCGATGGCCTGCCAGAGATCGAACTCAGAAGAGAACTCGAGGCCATGATGTCGGTCAACAAGCACGCATCCTCAATGCCGACATTCCTCGGTGCGGGCATCTACAACCATTTCATCCCTGCGGCCGTCAAGACGATAATGATGAGGGGCGAGTTCATCACTTCGTACACTCCCTACCAGCCGGAGATCAGCCAGGGCATGCTGCAATCGTGCTTCGAGTACCAGTCGTTCATGGCCGAGCTCACCGGGATGGACGTCGTGAACGCGAGCATGTACGACGCCTCCACGGGGCTCGGCGAAGCGGTCCTGATGGCCCACAGGATATCGGGTGGCAACAAGTTCCTGATCAGCAGGGCTGTGAGCCCAGAGAAGAGGCTAGTGGCGAACACCTATGCCAAGGGCGCGGACATCGAATTGATCGAGGTGGGCTACGACAAAGGCACGGGCCTAGTCGACCTGCAGGATCTGAAATCGAAGCTCACTGCTGAAGTGGCTGGATTCTACTTCGAGACACCGAACTTCTTCGGCCCCATCGAGACACAATCCCAGGAGATCAGACAGATGCTCGGGACCAGGACGATGGTGGTCGGGGTCAATCCCATGGCTCTGGCATTGCTGAAACCGCCAGGTGATTATGGGGCGGACATCGTCGTTGGGGATGCTCAGGTCTTCGGGTCACCTATGAACCTCGGGGGCCCGACCATAGGCGTCTTCGGATGCAGGTCCGAGCACGTCCGCAAGATGCCAGGCAGGATAATCGGGATGACGAACGACCTCGAAGGCCGGAGATCCTATTGCATGACGCTCCAGACCAGGGAACAGCACATTCGGAGGAGCAAGGCCACCTCGAACATATGCACGAACGAGGCACTTCTGGCGGTGGCGACCGCCGCCTATCTCGCACTTGTGGGTCGAAACGGGCTCAGGGAGATCGCGCGGAAGAACATTGAGAACATGCGCTCTCTGAGCTCCAGGATCAACTCAGTGAAGGGGTTCAAGGCTCCCAGGTTCGACGCTTATCACTTCAACGAATTCATCGTCACCAGCGAATCGGACTCCGCGAAGATACACAAAGGGTTGCTGTCGCGCGGAGTCCACGGAGGCCTCGTCCTGGATCGGATGTTCCCCGAACTGGGTCACTCGTCGCTCTACGCGACGACCGAGATGCACACTACACAAGACCATGACAAGCTCATCTCCGCCCTGGAGGGGATCAGGTGACCTACCATCAGGCCGTACACGACGTGCCCATCCTCTTCGAAGGCTGCGAGACGCCCGCGTCTGGATTGAGGTTCGACCCGACCCTTGGCGGCAAGCTGCCAGCCAGTCTGGTGCGGTCCGAGCTCAACATACCGGACCTTCCGGAAAGGGATGTGGTACAGCATTTCGTGAATCTGTCTCAGATGAACTTCGGAGTCGACAACGGCCTTTACCCCCTCGGCTCGTGCACGATGAAGTACAATCCGAAGGTGTGCGATGAGGTCGTGGGGATGAGGACCGTGGCGGACATCCATCCTCTGCAGGACCCTTCGACGATCCAGGGCGCTCTCAGGCTCATGTACGAGCTCGAGAAGATGCTGTGCGAGATCGGCGGAGTGGACGCAGTGACGCTCCAGCCGGCCGCTGGAGCTCATGGGGAGTTCACGGGGATGCATTTGGTGAGGGCGTTCCACGAGACCAATGGCGAGACGAGGAAGGAAGTGATCGTGCCTGACACCGCCCACGGGACCAATCCGGCGAGCGCCGCGATGGTCGGATACGACGTCCTCGAACTGCCCTCGAAGGACGGGTGCGTCGACGTGGAGGCGGTGAAGTCGTCGGTCTCGAAAGATACCGCCGCATTCATGCTCACGAACCCGAACACCCTTGGCCTGTTCGAGAAGGACGTGTGTGAGATTGCGGGGATACTGCACGACGCAGGTGCCCTGCTCTACTACGACGGAGCGAACCTCAACGCCATCATGGGCAAGACCTCCCCTGGGAAGATGGATTTCGACATCGTCCATTTCAATCTCCACAAGACCTTCGCGACGCCACATGGCGGGGGAGGGCCAGGAGCGGGTCCGGTCGGAGTCAAGAAGAGGCTCGAGGAGTTCCTGCCCGTTCCGAGGATCACGAAGCAAGGTGAGGGATACTCGCTCGACTACGACCTGCCGAAGAGTATTGGCAAGGTCCGGGCGTTCTTCGGCAATTTCGCTGTCCTCGTGAGAGCCTACACCTACATCCGTATGCAGGGCGGGAAGGGGCTCGTGTCAGTTTCGGAGAACGCGGTTCTGAACTCGAACTACCTCAAGGAGAGGTTGAAGGGTGACTTCGAGATGCCCTATGGGCAGCTTAGGAAGCACGAGTTCGTCCTCAGCGGCAGGCCCTTGAAGGCGAAGGGACTGCGGACTCTGGACTTCGCGAAACGGCTCCTCGA
>CALMQK010000036.1 GCA_937872085.1 uncultured euryarchaeote | reverse complement strand
CCGGATCTCTCCAGTATCGAGGCCATCAGAGCGACCGCGACTCTGTGGGTCGTGATCTCCGTCTCCTTGATATTGTCCTTCGGGATGACCTTGATCGACCCGGGTACCAATCCCATGTCCGCGGCATCGACGAACAGCACGGTCGCATCTTCTTCCTTCTCGGATATGTCGAGCACCGTGCCCTCGACTCCGTCATGTTCAGAATACGAGAACGATGGAAAACGTTCCTTCAGCGCGAGCGCGACGAGTATCCCGGCACCGTCGTCAGCCCTGTCGGTGTTGCCCAGCCCGAGGACGTATACCCGGCCATCGCCGGCCAAGCCCCCGATCTGTCGCCTCAGATCCTCTTCAGAGTCACCAGGTGCGTCGCGCAACTTATGCATGGGTCGTACGCCCTCGCCACCATCTCCAGCCCGAGCCGGATCTCCTCGTCCTTCTTGTCCTCGGCAAGCATCCTCTCGGCGCAGAGCGTCATGTGCCTCTCTATGTCGTCGAGGTTCTGTGCCGTGGGCGTGATGATGTCCGCGTGGTCTATCACGCCGTTCTTGATATCGTAGTGATGGTAGAGAGTGCCTCTCGGAGCCTCGACCGCTCCCGTCCCGGAGCCGTTCTCCCTCGTGGGCTTGGCGATCGGCGGGTCATCAAAGGATGCGACATGGCGGCACGTTTCCGGAATGTGCTCAAGAGACCACAGCATCTCGATCGCCTGCGCGAGGTTGTTCTTGAGCGGGTTCCTGAGCCAGCTCTCATCGTAATACTTCTCGAACAGATCCGCCGCTTGGCCATCAAGGCGCCTGGCCATGTTGATCATCCGCGCGTTCGCGCCGACCGTGAACGGCTTGTCCTGGAACAAGGACCTCTTCGCGAATGAGTGGGTCACAACCCTCTCGTTCGTGAGCGTCTTGTAGTCCTCGACACTCGTCTCCTTCCCGTTCGAGATGAGTATGGTGTCTCCAGCAAAGCCGTACTGCTTGTTCGGGGCGTTCACGGACATAAAGACCATCTCGGCCTCAGAATAGGTCGGGTACTTCAGCGATGCGAACAACTCGACGTCCCTGATGGCATCCGGGATGAGCTCCTTCGACTTCGCCTTGATCTCGTCCAGAACCTTCTTGTTCGGGTACTTGCCGAAGCCGCCGATGATAGGGTTCTCGCCGTGGACGATCCTTCCGCTCGTCACGGCCATGACGTGGTTGCCGAACTTCTTGAGCCTCAGTGCGCGCTTCACGTCCTCGCCGTAGTCGTTCAGCATCGCTATCGCAGACGGATATCCGAGGAAGTCCGGCAGGGCGAGCATGAAAGTGTGCAGCGAGTTGCTCTCGATGTTCTCTCCGAGCATCATGAGCTCCCGGGTCAGCTGGGCTTTCTCCGGTGGTGCAACCCCGAGCGCCTTCTCGAGGCCCCTGATGGCGGCGTACCTGTGGGACAGTGTGCATATGGCGCATATCCTCGGGATCACGTTCAGGTCGTCTGCCGGGGTCATCCCCCTCACGAGCTGCTCTATGAGCCTCGGCCCTTCGTGCACATCCAGCGTGACGCTCTTGACCTTCTTGCCCTCGAGGGTGACCGTGATGCCGCCATCGCCTTCCACTCTAGC
Source organism: uncultured euryarchaeote (assembly GCA_937872085.1). Classification (GTDB taxonomy): domain Archaea; phylum Thermoplasmatota; class Thermoplasmata; order UBA10834; family UBA10834; genus COMBO-56-21. Next base: position 526 of record CALMQK010000036.1, on the reverse strand, counting down.
CAGGGCTTCCACATTCAGCTCCCTCATGTCTTAGCCCCCTTCTTCTCGATGTCCTTCACGAGCTTGGCCACGTTGGCTCCTCCGAACTTCTTGATCTTCCTCAGGATGTCATCCGGCTTGTACCCCTTCTCCTTGAGCAGCTCGTACTCCGAGCTCAAGTTCAAGTCGTCGGTCGGTCCCCAGCAGCCCACGCATGGCAGGTTGTGGGATGGGCAGACCGCCCCGCAGCCGGCCTTCGTGAGAGGGCCGCCGCAGAACCTGCCAGCGTAGAGTATGCAAGGGTTCTCCTTCCACCTGCATTCCATGCATACGGGGAACTTGTACAGGTAAGGGTGTCTCCCCGCGACCAGCTTCGTGACCGCGCCAAGGAACTCGCCCTTGTCGATCGGGCACCCCGGGATGTACATGTCCACCTTGACGAACGCGTCGACGGGCTGAGCCTCGAACGATTTGGATATCGTGATCTTGGCGTCCCCGTAGACCGCCTTGAACCTCTCTTCGTAGCCGCCCTCCTCGAGCTTCATCG
>CALMQK010000035.1 GCA_937872085.1 uncultured euryarchaeote | reverse complement strand
TCATGCCTAGAACGTCCTTGGCCTGTATCGTGGACACGTTCCGCATCTCCGAGGGCGGATATGCCTGTATGATCTCCACGCTCGTGCTTGAGACGATGTAGATGTAGGTTCCATCCGTCTTCACGATGTCCTCTTCATCCACTCCTGAGACCTGGATGTTCGTTTCTGAGTGCGGCACCGATCCCATCGAGAAGCGCAAACTGCTCTGACCGAAAGAAACGTCGCGCATGGAGCTCTGGTTCCCCTTCTGCTCCGTCATGAAGTCCTTCAGGTCGCCGTAGCTTCCGAAGGTTGAGAGGAGATCATTCATTTCATGCGACCCAGACACCATGCTCCGGACCATGTAGATTGTTCCGGCAGAGGATACGCAGGCCACGACCACGAAGACCAATACCATCTTCGACACGACATTCATAGTAATCGGATGGATACTTGCCCCCTATCTATATCAACGGGCTTTCCGCGTTGACTTCGAAGTCAATGGTTCTGTAACATCATCGGGTGTTGCATGTAGTCCATGAAGTCAAATACCTAGCCCACGCTGATTTGGAGGATGTCCGTCCGATCTGCCGTCTTCTACCTCGATGGTCAACTGGCCCCGGAGGCCAGGTTCCTGATGGAGGACTTCAGGCTCGCCACGAACGGGGCGATAAGGGCAGGGCTTCAGGCGTGCGTGACCTCTAGAAACGGTCTATGTAAGCTGGCTTACAAGGATTTTCGCGAGAAGCACCCCAATATGTACGCGCAGCATCTCGTCTCGGCATTTGAAGTGGCCGCGGGCATTCTCAAGAACCATCGCAGAAGATTGAGGACGGGGTGGGCCGTGCGCCCGCCCTACGTGAAACCGCTGATGATGAAAGCGGAGAACCAGGCGTACAAGCTCGACCGAAAAGAGGGCATAGTTGACCTGCCAATCCGGGCGGGCCTTCACGTCAAGCTCATGCTCGTTGTCAGCCGATATCATCGGCGCTATCTGGACGATGAGGCCTATTCACTCGGCTCGCTCACGCTCCTGCCAGATAAAGTGATCATAGCTTTCAGAAAAACCCCACCGAAGCCCTATGCTCCTGTGTCTGTGCTCTCGCTCGACACGAACGAAAGGAGCCTTGACGGAGTGTTCATCGAGGAAGGTTCTGGCGCCCCCGTCATCGCCCAGTTTCCCGATGTCGCCATCATCCAGCAGCGGCATCATGACAGGCGCAGGAGGCTTCAGAAGAAGAAGGCCAACGACCGAAGGACCGCGAGAGCACTGTGTAAGCGGGAAGGACAGCGCGAGCATAACAGAGTGGAGTACAGACTGCACCAGGTAGCTGACAAGGTCCTATCGTTTGCCAAGAGCCATAGATCTGTGATCGTGCTTGAGGATCTGACGGGGATCAGACACAAGAAGAGCAGGGACATGAATCGACGCCTTTCTTTGTGGCCTCGGAGGGAGCTCCACCGGATCATCGAGTACAAAGCGGAGGATGATGGAATCCCGATCATCAAAGTGGATCCAAGATATAGCAGCAAGAAGTGCCCGATATGTGGGAGCATCCAACATTCCCGAATGGGCACGGAGTTCGAGTGCGAGTGCGGCTGGCATATGGACAGGCACATAAACGCCAGCATCAATCTGCTGCAAACAGCCAGCTCGAAAGGGCTGGTAGGGGGTCTACGGTTCGACCCCGGCGCATTCCGGCATGACGCGATGATGATCCTCTACGAGCCAGCGATGGCCGCACGGTCTGAGCCGAACGGAATGAGTGAGGAGGGGGTAGTGGTGCCATGATGGGCCCACCACCTGACTCTTTACAGAACCCTCACACGATACTACCAAGGCGTCTCCGAATAGCCGATCCGCAGCCAGCCAAGCGGAGTCCCATGGTCTTGATGAACTGTTGAAAGTCTCCCTCTGGCTCAACCGCGCTCCAATTCCTGTACAAGATGAAGACGATGCCGATGCAGCTCGACGTCATCACTGCAGCTTCGATCGGAGTGGACCATGAGAGGGTAGCATTTTGGATGTAGTCCAGTTCCAAGTGCAAAGACCAGAACATGACGGGTAG
>CALMQK010000034.1 GCA_937872085.1 uncultured euryarchaeote | reverse complement strand
AACGCCCGGTCTCTTTCTCGAACTCTTCTTCTCGCTCTCGCTCGCTGTGTTCCATCTCTCTGATTCGTTTGTCCCTTGCATACGCTCCGGAACTAAAGTACGACATTTCTCATACCCTCAGCCCTTTTCTCGAACTTCCGCATCGGCAGCCTCCTTTTCCAGTTTCATGAGATAGTACTTGGCGCACCTGATCTGACGCTGGAGATCGGCGTGGTATTCTGGATCGTCCTTTACATCGTCTATCGTGTCCTCGCCCATATCTAGCGACATCTGGAGGATGTTCACCAACTCCTTTATCAGATCGTCTGGGGCCATTAGATCAGGTGCGCGCTTGACCGTGATGATGTATTCGGATCCATTGCTGGCTAATGCCTCGAAGGACGCGGTGGCGAGCGTTGCATGGTTTGTCACGATGGCATCGAGCAACAACCCGATGTCCATATCTCCCCTGGGAGAGATCTTCTTGTGCATCCTGCCCTTGTGGATCAGGAGCGAACTCACGCTTCCTAGATCCTGGTGGCATATTCGGCAGAGGCCGGGGTGTACGCTGTTCTTGTGATTCTCCAGCTCCCCCTCTGTGGCGCACGATACATCGCACGCGAATACGGGGCACTTGAACCGTCCTCCCCCGGTGAACTCAATCGCCTCGGGAAGGGGCGTATCGTTCTGTTCAGTTGGTTGTATCCAGTGCCCCCTCGCCGTCTTGTGGTGCGCCAATCCTGGCTGGCTTGTGAAAGCGCACGTGCATCCTGGAAAGTCACACTTGAACGAGCGTTCTGGTGGGTTCAGGGGCGTCTGTATCTTATGAACTGGCGCGACCGGTGGGACAACGGGACCGATCTTATCAAGAACGGCCATCGCCCCAGGAAACCCGTTTGTGATCAAACCACGAGCTACGGCTTTCAGGATAGGTGTTGGGGAATTGTTCTGAGGCGCGATGCTGTCCATGACCGTCTGCCCCTTCCTAGTTAGCACGTAGATGCGCTCTCCGCCATGATCAGCAGAATGCAATCCCTGTACGATCTCCCGCGAAACGAGGTACTGGAGGGATTTCGTGACATCAGCCATGCTAACGCTGGATAGTACGGCGATCTCCCGAAGCGTGGGATAGTCGCTGCCCTGCTTCTTGATCGTCTCGAGGATCCGTCGTTCATTGCCCCCCAATGCTAGCTCTGATGAGTCCTTTACCATGTCGCTATCCCCCTTCACCTTTCGCCTTGCCATAGGAGCGGGCTGGGTCTCCAGTGCA
>CALMQK010000033.1 GCA_937872085.1 uncultured euryarchaeote | reverse complement strand
CGAGGATACACGGACATAGAGGATCTCAAGAGGATCACCGGTATCGGCACGGGTCCTTGCCAGGGAAAACAATGCCTCCAGGTCTATCGGGAGATCCTTGCGGAAGAGACCGGGATCAGGATCGAGGACGTGCCGCTGACCACCTTCAGGCCTCCGATAATCCCCACGAGCTTCGGTGCTTGGGCCTCCCGTGGCGAGGGTCGGGAGGCCGATCGATGAGGGACCACGCACAGGTGGCGATCATAGGTTCCGGCGTCACCGGCCTATCGACCGCCTATTCCCTCGTCAACAAAGGCCTGAACGACATCGTCATCCTCGAGAAGGGCCACCTGGCCTCGGGCGCATCGACCAGGAACGGAGGCGGGGTCAGGGCGCAGTTCACGACCGAGGAGAACATACTGCTCGCCAAGTGGAGCATCCAGCGTTTCAGGCAATTGGGGTTGGAGCTCAAGGTCAACTTCTGGTTCAGGCAGGGAGGATACCTGTTCGTGGCCGAGTCGGAGCAGGAGCTGGTCGCTCTGCGCAACGCCTCCGAGTTCCAGCGCAGGTTCGGGCTGGGCACAAAGGTGATCGATTGCGACAGAGTCCAAGAGATCGTCCCCCACATGAACTGCTCAGGGATCGTCGGGGGATCCTACAGGCGAGGGGACGGCATCCTGTTCCCATTCCCATTGCTCACCGGCTATGCGGATTTCCTGCGGTCGCACGGGACGGACATCGAGACCCATTGCGAGGTCAAACACATCAATCAGGCTAACGGTGAGTTCGTCCTTGAGACGTCGAAGGGTGAGCTCAGGGCGGAGAAACTGGTGAATGCCGGGGGCGGATGGTCGAGCGGGGTGTGCAGGATGATGGGTGTGAACATTCCAACGCGTCCAGTCCGGCACCAGATAATGGCGGGAGAACCGTTGGCCCCGTTCCTGAAGCCAATGGTCGTCACCCTGAGAGACGGTTTCTACATGAGCCAGGGCCCCCGGGGCGAGCTGATAGGAGGCATCAGCGAGTCAGAGCTACACGGGAGCGATCCAGGGAAGTCGAGTGCAGCCTTCTGCGAGCAGTTCTCTTCGAGAGTGGTTTCTCTGTTTCCGATGCTCTCCAGCGCCCGGATGATGAGGCAATGGGCCGGGTTCTACGACATGTCGCCCGATGCCAACCCGATACTGGATAGGATGCCTGGGGTCGAGAACGCATTCGTCGCATGCGGCTACTCTGGCCATGGCTTCATGATATCGCCGGCCGTCGGTGAGTTCATGTCGTGTCTCGTGACCGGAAAGAAGCCTCCCTTCCCGACGGAGCCATACGGTCTGTCGCGATTCGAGAAGGGCAGCACCAGGTCGGAAAGCCTGGTGATTGGCTAGGGCATTGGGGTGGTATCGTGGGCCGACCAAATTCCTGCGATTGATTAATGTGCCTTCCCGTCATCCACTGGGCAGGGAGGCTGAAGATGCCCAAGATACTGATATGTTACTACTCTAGGTCTGGGAACACCAAGAAGATGGCTCATCTCATCGGCAGGGGAGTCACAGCGGAAGACGTCGAGGTAGATGTACGAGATGTCAAGGAGGTCAAGGTCGACGACCTCCGCAAGTACGACGGGATTGTGCTGGGTTCCCCGACATACTATGGCGGACCGGCAGCACCGATCAAGGACCTGCTCGACAAGAGCATCAAGCACCACGGCAAGCTTCAGGACATGGTGGGAGGCGCCTTCTCGTCCAGCGCGAACATCGGCGGCGGGAACGAGACGACCGTTCTCGCGCTTCTGCAGGGGCTTCTCATCCACGGCATGATCATCTGTGGCGATTCGCAGGGGGACCACTACGGCCCCGTGGCCATAGAGGCGCCAGATGCCAGGTCGGAGAAGAACTGCATCCGTTATGGGAAGCGGATCGCCAAGCTGACCAAGCAGCTCCGAGGATGACCTCGCCGTTCACCCCAGGACCCAACCTCGGCCGAGGACGAATCCTTCGAAATCCATTCATGCAGAACACGGGGCGACCGATTCAGAGCCTGGACAGCCCCTCCTCGTCGTCCTTCTTCCTCGCCTTCTGAGAGTCCCTTCCCCTCTTCCTTGGGCGCTCAGGCTCTTCCTCGGGCTCCTCCACCGTTTCGGTTCCCTCAGAGGGCCCCTCAGGTTCGTCCCTGCGCGACTTCCTTCTTTCCCTGGCAGGCTCCGCCGGAGTCTCGACCGAGCCAAGGGGAGTATTGCACCTGGGACACCTCTCAGACC
>CALMQK010000032.1 GCA_937872085.1 uncultured euryarchaeote | reverse complement strand
GGCAGGATCCAACTACGCGATGGATTCCGTGCACTCGCTTGGCATCGAAGTGGATGTCCTCAAGCTCGGCTTCTCGCATCCGCTACCGTCCAAGTTGGTCGGCGACTTCATGAAGAGCCACGAGATTGTGCTCGTCGTGGAGGAGCTCGAGCCCATTCTGGAGAATGCCGTCCGCGCGCTCGCCCAGCGACGATCTCTGAAGACCACGATAATCGGAAAATCGGATGGTGCCCTCCCACGTGCGCATGAATTCGATCAGAACATCGTGGAAGCTGCCATCCAGAAAGCCTTCGGCATCAAGGGTGAAGCGACAAATGTGCCGATGACCTCCGGCGGGCTGCCAGGACGGCCACCCGTCCTGTGCGCAGGGTGTCCTCATGGAGCCACCTATTTCGCCGTCAACAAGGCAGTGGGAAAGAAGGCGATATTCGCATCAGACATCGGGTGCTACACTCTCGGGGTCGCACCTCCATACAAGACCGCAGACCTGCTCATCTGCATGGGATCCAGCGTCGGCACGGCCGGAGGGCTCGCGATGGTGAACGACGTCCCCGTGATAGCTTTCATCGGCGACTCGACCTTCTTCCATGCAGGCATCCCCGGCCTGATAAACGCCGTGCACCACGGACACAAGTTCCTCCTCATGATCTTGGACAACCGCACGACGGCCATGACGGGGCATCAGCCCCATCCCGGGAGCGCTGTCGGACCCTCGTGCTGCGACATCACCGCGGTGTCGATCGAGGATATCGTGAAAGGGTGCGGTGTGAAGTGGTTGAGGATCGTGGACCCATACGACATCAAAACGACCACGGAGACCGTCAAGGAGGCCGTGACTCAGGAAGGGGTCTCCGTCATAATCGCCCGGAGAGAGTGTATCCTTCTCGCAAGGAGGAACAAGACGGGCGTCATGGCCAAGAAACCTCACATCGATCAAACGATCTGCAACAAGTGCAGAACATGTGTGGACAAGCTCCAGTGTCCTGCCATATCTAGCATTGACAAGGTCCAGAGCATCGACGAGACGTCATGCGCAGGCTGCGGGGTCTGCACCCAGATATGCCCCTCGAAAGCCATCAAGGAGGGGAAGTGATGCCCGACATCTATCTGGTCGGGGTGGGAGGACAGGGGATCATCACTGCTTCGAAGATCGTCGGCGACGCTGCGCTCCTTGCATGTAAGAACGTGCTTCTGAGCGAGACCCACGGGATGGCTCAGAGAGGGGGTTCCGTCGTGTGCACCGCCCGGATAGGTGATGTCCACAGCCCATTGATCCCTGCTGGCAAGGTTGACGTAATCCTCTCGTTCGAGCTGCTAGAGACAGCCCGAGCGGCATGCAACGCATCCAAGAGAACTGTGGTCATCTCATCGATGGAGAGGATCGTTCCATTGAGCATCTCGAGCCAGAAGCTCAAGTACCCGACCCTGGAGGAGGTTCGGGCGATCGCCATGCAATCCGCGAAGGATTTCGTGGCGATAGATGCAGTGAAGCTGGCCGAGGAAGAGGACGTGAAGATGTCTACGAACGTCGTGATGGTCGGCGCCCTGGCAGGGACTGGCATAACGGGTCTGCAGCGAGACCATTTCGAGAACGCCATCAAGATGAACATCCAATCGAAGCAGAGAGAGAACCTGGCAGCGTTCGGGAAGGGGTTCTCGGAGACTGCAAGGGCTTCAAACGCCTGGCAATCATTAAAAACGGGATAGAGCGTTGGACCCCGCACGGGCCCATGGTCTAGTGGTTATGACAACGCCCTTACACGGCGTAGATCACCGGTTCAAATCCGGTTGGGCCCACTCAAACTCCTGGCACGTCAACAAAAGGCACGTTTTCCGCTGTTTTCCTCATCTGGATGCGCACATTCCGCACGGCCACCTTCTGAATTCTTTCTCGGTTCGGACAAGGAATTCATATACATGCATTGTATGTATTGTATGATAAGTATGAATGATATGATTAGAATGAATCCGAGCGATATTGAAGTCTATGGTACCGTCAAAGTTGGAAAGAGGGGTCAGATCGTGATCCCATCACAAGCCAGAAAGACATACGACATTAGACCTGGCGATCTGCTGCTCGTTGTCAGCTCACCAATGGGGGATGGAGTCGAGCTGATCAAGGCCGAGATTGTGAAGAAGTTGATCGAGAAGATGAACAGGGGCCTGGCAGGACACTACGGGAAAATGGGGGCGACTCCTGCTTCGAAGACCAGAAAGTAACGGACATACATCCGAGATGTTGACATGAGCGCACCGATCAGGACCGAGAATCTTACGAAGATGCGGATCAAGATGGTCGAAGGTTCAAAGCAGCTCGCAGCTGAACACGATATCAAGCGGACTGCGCAGATGCTCAAGGAGCCCCACGAATCGCTGGTTGCTGGAGGGGCTCTCGCATGATAGGTGAGGACATAATCGGCCTGTTCGCAGTCCTTGGTGATGCCGGCATGCTCCTAGCGATGGCGGTCATCATCCTTGTGGATGGTGTGGGCCTTCCAACGCTTCCCGAAGCATGGATGGTGTTCATTTTCGGAGCGCACCCCGATTCATTTGCGTGGGGGGCATCCCTGGTGCTCGTTTCCACATTGGCCAGTCTCGGGGG
>CALMQK010000031.1 GCA_937872085.1 uncultured euryarchaeote | reverse complement strand
GTCGGGCGCGATCACCAGCATGGCATTCGCAGACGGGTACGTGATCATTCCAGCCGACGTCGACCTCATCGAAAAGGATGAGAGAGTCAGGGTCTTTCTTCTTTGATCCTTCGGCCTGGCGCAGATAACGGCTAATACACCCTGGGGAATGCCCTGGCGCTGACAATACGAAGGAGGGATGATCTGTCGATACGGAACATGCACGACGAAGATATCGACTCCGCCCTCGCCATGATAAACCTCGAGGGGTGGGGGTACACACGGGTTGAACTCGAGCGGATGCTCCTGATGGATCCGGAGGGGAGCTTCCTCTACGGGGACAAACATACTCTTGGCGTGATCACCTCAGTGACATACGGTCACACAGGGGTCATCGGTCACCTGGTGGTGTCCGAGCAAGCGAGGGGCAAGAAGATCGGACAGACCCTCATCGAGAGAGCTGTCGAGTATTGTGAGGGGGCTGGGGCGGATTCGATCCTGTTGTATGCAACTGCAGACGGCCTGCCAGTCTACAGGAAGTTCGGATTCAATGAGAAGCGCCAACTAATGTGCACAAAGGCCGTCCTGTCAGAGGCTGGCCACGGACCCGTCCACAATCAATGTGCAATGATGACATCCGAGGACCTTGATGACGTCCAGTCCATGGACGAGCGGTTGTTCGGGGACGACCGACAGAAGCTGCTGCAGTTGCTCTTCGCCCAGTACCCCCAGCACTCATGGAAGCTTGAGCGCGAAGGGCAGTTGGTGGGCTTCGTGATGGGACGAACGACTCCGGCCGGTTACGATATCGGCCCTTGGGAATGCACCTCCGGTCCGCGCGATGCCGATCGCCTATTGCGTGCCGTCCTGAGATCCTTTGGCGAGGGCGTGGTGTACCTAGGTGTGTTTGCGGACCACTTAGAAGCGGTGAGGATGTTCAACTCGCTCAAGCCCCTGAAGACGTGGAAGACGACATTCATGGTCCGAGGAGCGGACCGTTACCCGCATCCGGAAGGCGCATATGGCATCTCGTCGCTCGAGCTCGGCTGACGCGCTAATAGGATTCTCTGTCGCGCTTTGTGAGGTAGAGTATCTCATTCTCGACATGGTATCCCAACTTCTTGAAGAGTGCGAAGGATTCCTCCCTCCCATCTTCTATGTGCGTGCAGAGGAGTCGCATGCCCCTCCTCCTCAGGATCGTTTCGGATTCACTGACCAGGAGCGTGGCCACGCCTTTCCTCTGCGAATCAGGGTGGACGGCCAACCTGTTGATCCAGCCCTTCCTTCCATCGTCTGTCACCAGAGAAACGCC
>CALMQK010000030.1 GCA_937872085.1 uncultured euryarchaeote | reverse complement strand
GACATATGATCAGGTCTCCTTGTTGTGTTTGTCTAGTGCCTCGGCCTCGAGAAATGCTTGAACCTTGGCGCTGATCTCCTGACGGTGCGTTGGGCAGCCCACCACGATCAATCGTTTCATCTTGCCCTCCGGCCCAGCTCGAGCATCATATTTCACCCAGCCCAGATCAATCGCCTTGTCCATTGGTCCCTTGAACTCTGCCCCGCACTCTGAACATATCCATTTCACCATGACAGTCCTCCTATCCCATCGATATTCGTGTTTCATACTCGTCGATCACATCGCCGTCCAACGGACACTTGTAGATATGATCGGTAACGATCCAGTAGCCGATCCGTGTTTCGTACTCGTCCGTGCCTGGATTGTACCACATATACACCCGCGGAAGCATCGATGTGTCCTGCGTGTAGTTCATCTCCGAGCGCGTTCCGTTCCAGTCCCCGTTCGGACACTGATAGATCGTTGGGGGTGCTGGCGGCCCATGATGATACGCGGGCAACCGCACCCCAGCGGCGATGGCTACCGCTATCAGCACCACGACGATCACGAGGACGAACGCTGCCAGCACCAGGCGGCTAGGCTTCGGTATTGCCATCAACGATCTACCTACTTGACCTTCCCGCAATTCGGGCAGTGCTTCATCCAGACGGGGAACTGAACGCTACAACCCGTGCAGCGCATCATGTCGTCCTTGTGCACCCCTGGGTACTGAGGCGCACCAGATTCACGCTCCAGCCGCTTAGCCGCAAGATCTTCGGTTCGCCACTTGTCCTGATACTTCATCCAGATCATCCATGCTGCGAATCCGAGGACGATCACGATGCCCACTATGAAGAAGAGCTGTTCGCTGGGCATTCTCATCCCCCCGTCGGGTTCAAGATGATCGGCACGCCCGTTTCGATGTTCACTATCATCTTGTGCGGGCAATAGCCATACAATCCAATCGCTTGGTTGCAGTTGTGACACAGTATTCTTAGATCTGTTGGCCAATGTTTTTTGACGTAGTTGTAGAACCCAATACCCGCCCCGTGCTTCTGTCGTTGCGACCTACCGTCACCGTTTATGTGGTCAAGCGCGAGAAACTCCATTCGCATCTCGCCGCAACACCCACATTTTCCCCCATAGTGCGTTAGCACACTTATTCTCAGCATACGATTTCTCCTCCTCTGTTCCGCTTTTTTGATTTCTGGATTCTTCCAGTAGTTCTCCTTTTGATATTTCTTGTTCTGCTCGCGGTAGACTGGGTCCAGCCTCTTGATGCGCTGCGCTTCTCGAGCTCGCACCCGTTCTCTCTCTCGGTGCTTTTCGCGCCAAGCAGCGCCCCGTCTCCTGTTAGCCTCTCGTGTTACCGCGTCCAAGTGCGGGTTCGGTTTGAACATATGATCTCAGCCACCTGTTGGATTGAGTATGATCGGGCTTCCCGTACCGTCCGTAACGATTATCCAACTTATGTTTGAATTAGGATCGATGAGCGCCTGCAGGTACAACCACGTCAGGTAGCTGGTCACATTGGCGTTGGGATCGGACAACTTGAGCTGGTTCATAATTGTCTGGACGGCCTCGGCACTACCATTAGCCATGATCCATATCGCATTCGCCTGAGCTGTGGCATTGATCACGACCGCACGCGCCGTGCCCTCAGCCAGTATGATCGTTCGGTTCTTTTGGTACTGGGCCGCTATGTACTGTTGCTCGGCCACCTTCTTCTGCTCGACGGCGGCATTCACATCAGAAGGCAACTGGATTTGTCTCAAATTGACCATCTCGACCGTGATATCGTATGTCGCAAGCCTCTGCGTGATGTTAAGAGCCACCTGTTGTTCGTACATCGATCTCAGCGGCCCCGCCATATCCAGCGCCATGTAGTGCGATGCCACATCCCTTGGTGTCGAACGGGCCACTTGCATTACTATGGTGGTTGTGTAATCGCCATACTGAACCCGCAGATGCGACACCTTCTCAGCATCTATGTGGAAGGTGATTGTCAGCGACACGTTCAATTCCAGGTTGTCCATCGACCTAACGTTGATCGGACCATAGTTGATACCGCCTTCGCCGACTGTGGCCGTGCTGTACTCGATGGTCTGCGTGTTATAGCGGATCATCTCAACATGGCAGAATATCAGGTATGGATTGAAGTGCCAGCCCTGGTCGAACGTGTGTCCGATATAGTTGCTGTCGGGTGCTGAGACAACAACGCCCTTGTATCCTACTGGCACGTTCACAAAGCTGAACAGTGTCACGATCAACAGCGATGCCAGCATTATGATCACTACCAGCATCACTCCCCAGAAGTGGCGCACTGGCCACGACTTCGCTCGTTCCCCCTTTTTCACGCTGACATCGTCGTCGTTCTCTTCGTCTCTTACCATAGTATTTCCCCTGTTGTTCTAGCTCAATCCTCTATTTCCTTTAGAGCTTGGATTACCGTCGGAAATAGGATAGGAAATGCCGCTTGGGCGGCCCTCAGCATTGCCGGATTGTCCAGCACTTTCAACTGGAAGGATCCGCCAAGGGGGTTGATGATCACCGGGAAGCGCTCAGTACGGATCGCATTGAGCATATCTACCAGTGTTCCGATCTTCTGTGTCACTATGCCGTTCGGGCTGCTAGCCCTGGTCACGATCATGTCCATGTTTACAACACCGCCTTACTCTTCTTTCGCGCCTTCATCTGGGTTTCGATAAACCGTGAGATCTCCCGCATACAATCCGGGTTGAACACCGTGTTGTTAGACGGGAAGAACGTGTACTGGCGCCATGCGCCCCACCAGCGTATGATTCCAAGCAGGTCACCGTGTTTCGCTGATACGACGTCCCAGGTCGATGTCTTTTCGCCTTCGTGAACGAGCCTGATCTCCAGGTATCTCTCCTTCGCTACTGGTTCAGCAGCATCGATCATCTGGCCACCCATGAACCCAACGCAGCGACTGAGCATCGTGTCCACCTCGTTATCGTAGTCCTGGGGTGGCGGGTAATGCTTGTCAGCGATCTGGACCGCCTGAGCGAAGTGATTCAGGGAATCAAACCAGTCGTGCTCGGCAGCCGATGATCTGGCGATGGCGATCTCTGGCGTTATCTCCACGATACAGGCGTTATTAGAACCAGCCATAGGATCAGTCACTCACATTGTCGTAGAGCATCATGCAGAAGTTGGCCATATCGGTGGCCTCGCCGATCAGCGCCTTGCACCACTCCTTGTTATCGGACCATGGATAGCCCGATTCGGCATTGATCGCTAGGAACAGTTCGTCAGACTCCTCACGGATCCGTTCGACGATGTCCCATGGACTCATATCCTCCCAGCCATCCTTGTGATCATTATCCTTGAGCACCTTCTCCATCTGCTCGGCGAACTTCTGCACGGCTGGCCGTACATCGACCATAGGAGGCGCACGCCGTATCTGGTCGAGCGCTGCAATGGCATACTCGCGGCCGGGCTGATCGGTGCCATCTTCCAAGAAGGCTTTTCTAGAGGCTTCCTTATCATCGGCGAGATACCCAGATAGTTCCCATAACAAGCGCGACCGCTCCGCCGGATCCTTGATATCATATGGCTTCGGTTTCATTATTCCACATCCCCTAGTGCTTTTCGAACTCCAGCAGGACGTTGTTCAAGTCCCGCATCGTGTGGCAGCGGATCACCGGCTCGTACATGGCACTCCGTTTCAACCAGCCTAGACAAACAACTGGTTTGTGGAACGCGAGAGCCATCCCGACCTCGATGTTTCCGCCGTTGAAAGTGCATACTTCTGGGGCAACCAGGATCAGCATATCGGCCTCCTCTATGGCCTTCATGGATCGGTTGTAGATCGTGCGGATGATCGGCTGGCTGAACCATACTTCATCGTCGACAATGGCAAGCGCGACCTTGTAGTCCTTGAGCCACCACTTGCAGGTGATCACGTGCCTGCGCGCCTCCAGCTTCTTCGCAAGATCCTTTACAGCCTTAGTGAATTGGAACGAGCTAGCTATGTAGATCTTCATTTCCCGGCCTCCAACTTAACCGTGAACGCGCGGAGCAACTCTATGTTATTCTGTACCCGCTCCTTACGGATTGCGGCATTCCGCGTTCCCTCTTCGTTCTTGACCAGTGATCGTTGATCAAGAAAGATTATCTCATCCTTGAAGTCCGTATAGAAATCCTCGATGGTCTGATAGATAAGACCTTTCGGAAAGAATGCCTTCCTGCCATCGAAATCCCATTCGTTGTGATAGGTCTCCCAGAACAACTCGTAACCGTACCCGCGCACACAGACAAAGAGACGCAATGACGGATGAGTTGATCCCAAGCATACGCTGTATCCCTCAGCAAGCTCCTCCAGAATGGACTTCTGGTGCATAGCTGGATGCTTTCGGATGAATGTCCTCATATGCCGAACTCTTGAATCAATGCTCACCGTTTTCAACCTCCACTTTCAATTCGTATCCACATTCCTGATTCTTGCATCGTCTGGTTTCATACAGATGCGTCTGCCCTTCCTCGTACCATGCGATCATTGCGGGTTCGGACATCGGACCCCCACAATGCGGGCAGTAGTCGCTCACTTCTTGGCCTCCTTGACGATCCGGTATATGCCCATCAGGTACTTCCGGCATGGCGCGCACGCCAGGATCGGATAGAGCCATGTACGACCGCCGTCTGGCGTCAGCTCGATCCTGATCAAGTTTTCCGTCCCCCTGAGACAATACCCACAGCGCTCTTCCTTCGCGCTTCCCCTCTTAGCCATGTCTGTTGCCCTCCTCGAAAAACTTGTCCGCGTATGCCTCCTCCAACTCATCTTCCGTGATTGGTGTTTCGACCTCGTGCCCGCATACTGGGCATCTCGCCTTCGCCTTCTTATCGACCATCAACCTCGACCTCCTCCTTCTTCTTGCCGCCCTTGATCCACTTGCATTCCGCGATCCAGTTGCGAACGCGGTCTTTATCGGCATCTTCAACCCTGGGCACTTGGTTCGGCGGATACTTGTGCTTCACTGACCTTCCATCGACGTAGTGCATTCACCTTCCCCCAACTGATGCGACCTTCGATTTGTTGAATCTAGTGCATATCCCTGACGGCATACCCTTTCCATCTTTGTATTCGCAATACCTGACACAACCGAAGGGGTACTGATTCTCCCTTCGGGAACCGAACCGGACTGCTGGTCTCAAGCTACAGTGGCGATGGCAGTCTTTCGGGTACTTCTTCAAGTGCGTCCCCCGGCTTCCTGAATGATATCGTTGATATTGTCGATCTGAATCCGAACGTTGGTCCAGCCCCGCTTCAAGCACTCGGCGGCAACCTCCAAAGCGCGTTCAGGCGAGAGATTCCCGTTGCCGTCCTGACGCCATTCATCATTCTGGTTCAGTACCAATACGCGGTACGCTGGCTTCGACCTATTTGTTGGCATTCGATCCCCCTGTCAATGTGAGAGAGTCGAGGATGGACGGTAGAACAGGATCCTTAGGATTAACACACCCAACCAATCCCTGCGGTGATGTTACGGGAATGTCGGACTCCCGGTATGTTTTACCGCCGCCCATCTTTCTCGCTCTCGTTGTTATCGCCATCAGTGATCCTTCCGCTCCCAGTTAGAATGCCGTTCCTTCGTTGGAATCTTACACCGCGCGTGCGCGGTCTTTTCCATGTGCTCCTTGTCGAGTAGTTCGCAGTCGGAATAGCAATATGCGCTGGCGCGCATCTTGCCACAAGGCCGTACCTCGATAAACCCTGATGCCAGTAGGCGCTTGACGTAATCTTCAACGGGCCTCTCTCTGATCACGTCGGTCTTTTCGTAGCTTTCGCCGGTGTTCCACGCGGCCTTATTGCCTTCTAGGCGCACCGTGATGC
>CALMQK010000029.1 GCA_937872085.1 uncultured euryarchaeote | reverse complement strand
CGCATCTTCTCCACCTGCAGGAACCTCATCAGCTTCCCGCGCTGCCTGTCCAGGCCCAGGAGCATTATCCCGTCCGCGAGGAAACCCTCGTTGCCCAGTAGCTGCGAGTCGCCAGCCAGGGAGCGCTCCATTATGATGAAGCACGTGAGGTTGTTGTCCCTCAGCATCTTGAAGAAATAGAACATCTTCTTCCTCATGTCCACGACATTCTCCATGAGGGAGTAGAGTGCGCCGAGCGAGTCGAGGACGAATATCGAGAACTTATCCCCGTGGGTCTTCCTGAAACGTTGGATCATCTTCTCTATGAATAGCACATAGTCAGTCTGCGCATCCTGACCTATGGCCTCGTCGATCTGGTCGATCTCCCTGAGGTCCGTGAGGTCGGAGATCTGCATCTTCATCGAGAGCTTCGCGCCTATGCTCTCCATGTTCTTGATGTGGCTGTCCACGGTCTCCTCGAGGGTGGTGTACAGACCGAACTCGTTCTTGTCCTTGAGGTAGTTGGACATCAGCGAATAGCAGAAAGTGGTCTTCATCGAGCCTGGCGGGCCCGTCACTAGGATGACCTTCGGCCTCTCGATGTCGTTCTTGAAGACCTTTTCTAAGCCGGGTATGGAATCCTTGAACACGGGTCGTCCTCCTCATTCAGAAATCTTAGGGATGCCGGGTTTTCAAGGTGGTCTGGTCTATTAAACCTTTCCGAGTTGTTATCAGTTCTGAAATCGGCCCGCGGATGACTGGCTCGAGGGCTCTATCCGTCCTCTCCCTTCTCATCGTCCTTCTCGCCGTCACCCTCTTCCTCTCCGTCCTCGGGCCCCTCCGGATCCTCTCCGTCGCCCTTGGGCTCCTTGCCGGGCTCGCGGCAGATAGCTAGGGACCTTCCGGTCTCGACCGCGCGCTCCTCCTCGCTTGGGGGCAACAACCTCGCCACCGCGGTGACCTTGTCCTTCTCCTTGAGCTTCATCAGCCTGACGCCCATCGTCGCCCTGCTCAGCACGCTGATGCCCTTGACCGGCATCCGGATGACCATCCCGTTGACGCTGGTGACTATGAGCTCCTCGTCGTCGGTGACCTTCATCGCGCACACCACGTCGCCGTTCCTCTCGTTCGTCTTGATCGTGATCACGCCCTTGCCGCCCCTCCTGATCTTCCTGTAGTCCTCCACGGGGGAGCGCTTGCCGTAGCCGTGCTCACAGACCGTCAGCAGCTGGTCCCTGGGCTCCACCACGGCCATGCTGACCACCGAATCACCCTTGACCAGCCTCACGCCTCTGACGCCGTATGTGGCCCTTCCGGTGGGCCTGACGTCCGTCTCCAGGAACCTCGCGGCGAGGCCTTTCCTCGTGGCCAGTATGATCTCCTTGGCACCGTCGGTCATCGCGGTGTCGATGATCTCGTCGCCGTCGTCCAGCCTGATCGCGATTATCCCGCTCTGCCTCACATGGGAGTAGGCCGAGAGTCTGGTCTTCTTGATCGTCCCCTTCTTGGTGGCGAACACCAGATAGGAGTCCTCGTCGAACACCTTGACAGGTATCGTGTTGACGACCTTCTCCCCGTCCTCAAGGTGCTCGAGCAGGTTCACGATGGGCTTGCCCTTCGCGTGCCTTCCGCCCACGGGTATCCTGTAGGCCTTCAGCCAGTAGACCCTGCCCTTGTTCGTGATGTACATGATGTAATCGTGAGAGCATGTGACGAACAGGTCGACGACGTAGTCCTCCTCCTTGGTCTCCATGCCCACGAGCCCCAGTCCTCCCCTGTGCTGCGACTCGTATGTGTCCAGCGGGAGGCGCTTGATATAGCCAGTGTTGCTGATCATCACCACTACGTCCTCGATCGGGATCAGGTCTTCTATGTCCATGTCGACGGCGTTCGCCACCACGGTGGTCCTCCGGGGGTCCCCGAACTGCTCCTTGAGCTCCAGCCCCTCGGACTTGATGATCCCGAGGATCTTCTTCTCGTCCTTCAGGATGGACTTGAACCCCTCGATCAGCTTCTTCGTCGCATCGGCCTCGTCCCTGACCGCCTGCATCTCCATCCCGGTCAATCTTTGTAGCTGCATCTCCAGGATGGCCTTGGTCTGCTCCTCGGAGAGCAGGAACTTGGACATGAGCGACGAACGGGCCTCGTCCCTGGCCTTCGCCTTCCTGATGAGCCTTATGACCTCATCCAGGTGGTCCAGCGCGATCATCAGCCCGGCGAGTATGTGCGCGCGCTTCTCCGCCTCGCGAAGCCTGTGCTCCGTCCTCCGCTTGACGACGTCGAACCTGTGCTCGATGTAGTAGTCGAGCATCTCCTTGAGCGAGAGGGTCCTCGGCTGGTTGTTGACGAGAGCGATGTTGATTATGCTGAAAGTGGTCTGAAGCTGCGAGTGCGCGAAGAGCTGGTTAAGGACGACCTCCTCGATCGCGTCCTTCTTCAGCTCGATGATGACCCTCATCCCGTCCTTGTCCGACTCGTCCCTGAGGTCCGAGATGCCCTCGATCCGCTTGTCCTTCACGAGCTGCGCGATCTCCTCGAGGAGCCTGCTCTTGTTGACCATGTACGGGATCTCGGTGACGACCATCTGGGCCCTGCCAGAGTCCTCATCGTGTTCCACGGAGTACCTCGCCCTGACCCTTATCCTCCCTCTGCCGGAAGCGTAGGCCTCGGCTATGCCCAAGGCCCCGTAGATGACCCCACCAGTCGGGAAGTCGGGACCTTTCACTATCTCCATCAGGTCCCTGAGGTCCGCATCGTTGCCCTGGACCTGCTTGTCGATCATCATCGCGATCGCGTCCACGATCTCGCCGAGGTTGTGTGGGGGGATGTTCGTGGCCATGCCAACCGCGATGCCTTGCGAACCGTTGACCAGAAGATTGGGTATCTTGGCGGGGAGCACCAGAGGTTCCTTGAGGGTGCCATCGAAGTTGGGGACGAAGTCGACCGTCTCCTCATCCACGTCCCTGAGCATCTCGGCGGCTATCGAGGACAGCTTACACTCGGTGTACCTCATAGCTGCCGCGAGGTCCCCGTCGACGCTGCCGAAGTTGCCCTGGCCCTCGATGAGAGGATAGCGCAGCGAGAAGTCCTGGGCCATCCTCACGAGCGTGTCATAGATGGCCGTGTCCCCGTGCGGGTGGAACTTGCCTAGCACCTCGCCGACGACCCTCGCCGCTTTCTTCGTCGCCTTCGTGTGCGACAGGCCCATCTCGTTCATCGCGAACAGGATGCGCCTGTGGACCGGCTTCAGGCCGTCGCTGACGTCCGGCAGCGCCCTGCCGATGATGACGCTCATGGCGTAGTCGATGTACGACTTCTTCATCTCCGTCTCGATCGGCCTCGTGATGAGCCTGTGGGCGATCGGGTGCTGCTCGTCCTGAGGAATGTCGTCCATTAAGAATCACCTACACATCCAGGAACTCCACTTCTTTGGCGTGCTCGTGTATGAACAGTCGCCTCGGCTCGACCGCGTCCCCCATCAGCACGGAGAACAACTCGTCGGCCACGACGCCGTCCTCGACGGTCACGCGCTTCAGTATGCGCGACTTCGTGTCCATGGTCGTGACCCTGAGCTGGTCTGGGTTCATCTCGCCCAGACCCTTGTACCGCTGGATGTCCACGCCCTCGCCCATCTCAGCAACAGTAGCGGAGAGTTCCTTGTCGCTGTACACGTACTTCTCGGTCTTGCCCTTCTTCACCCTGAAGAGCGGCGGCTGTGCGATGTAGATGTATCCGCGGTCGATCATCGGCCGCATGTATCTGAAGAAGAATGTCAGGAGCAAGGTCCTGATGTGGGCCCCATCGACGTCGCCATCGGTCATTATGCAGACCCTGTGATACCGGGCCTTGTCGACGTTCAGCTCCTGCTCGACACCCGCGCCAAGTGCTGTTATGATCGTCCTTATCTCGACGTTCTTCAGTATCTTGTCCAGCCTTGCCTTCTCGACATTCAGTATCTTGCCCCTCAAGGGGAGTATCGCCTGGAAGGACCTGTCCCTGGCCTGCTTGGCGCTGCCTCCAGCGGAGTTGCCCTCGACCAGGAACAGCTCGCACTTGCTCGGGTCCTTCTCGGTGCAGTCCGCAAGCTTTCCCGGGAGGTTCCCAACGTCCAGAAGCCCCTTCCTGCGGGTCAGCTCCCTGGCCTTCCTCGCGGCCTCCCTTGCCTGAGAGGCTAGGATAGACTTGCCTATGCACGTCTGCGCGACCTTCGGGTTCTCCTCGAGGTACTCGAAGAGCTTCGCGCTCACCGCACTCTCGACTATGCCCTTCACATCGCTGTTGCCCAGCTTCGTCTTGGTCTGTCCCTCGAACTGCGGTTCGGGCAGCTTCACGCTTAGGATCGCCGTGAGGCCCTCCCTCACATCCTCACCGCTGAGCGACTCCTCGTTGGCCTTCAGGAAGCCGTACTGCTTGGCGTAGTCGTTGATCGTCTTGGTCAGCGCGGCCCTGAACCCTATCAGATGGGTCCCGCCCTCGGTCGTGTTGATGTTGTTGGCGAATGTGTAGATGCTCTCTGCGTAGCTGTCGGTGTACTGCATGCCGATCTCGACGGAGAGCCCGTCCCTCTCCACGAAGATGTAGATCGGCTTCTCGTGCAAGCACGCCCTGCTCCTGTTGATGAATGAAACGTATTCGACTATCCCGCCATCGAACTTGTACACGTTCGACTGGCTGGTCTTCGGTTCGGAGATGCTGACCTTCAAACCCTTGTTCAGGAAGGCTATCTCCCTCATCCTTCCCGAGAGCATCTCATAGTTGAACTCCGTGCTCTCGAAGATCTGCGGGTCTGGCCTGAAGCGCACAATGGTCCCGGTGCCCTGCCCCTCTCCCTCGACCTTGATCGGCGCGACTGGTACGCCCCGTTCATATCTCTGAAAATGCACCTTGCCCTGCCTCTTGACTCTCACCTCGAGGAATTCTGAGAGTGCGTTGACGACGCTCAGCCCTACCCCGTGAAGGCCCCCTGAGACCTTGTACGTCTTCCTATCGAACTTGCCCCCGGAGTGGAGCTTCGTCAGGACCAGTTCGAGGGCGTCCTGCTTGTACTTCTTGTGCATCCCTATCGGGATGCCCCTGCCATCGTCCTCCACCGTGACGCTTGCGTCGTCGTTGAGGACCACGTTTATGGTCGTGCAATAGCCGGCCATTGCCTCGTCTATGCTGTTGTCCACGACCTCGTAGACCAGGTGGTGGAGGCCGTGGAAGTCCGTGCTGCCGATGTACATGCTCGGCCGCTTTCGCACGGCTTCGAGGCCCTCAAGAACTTGGATCCGCTCTGCATCATACGCGCTATCTTCCATCAGATTTCAACCCCTAAGACGCAGGCTCTTTCGCAACGGTTTTTTAGCCTGCATCCCATCCATTTTTCGGCGCTTTATTTGGTGTCTCGTTTCTCATATGATTTGACGATATATAAAGACTTTGAGAATACTATCTGGCTAATTGCAGAAACCCCCCTCCTCTTCCACTGCAAGAAACCGTCGATTTCGGAGCCAGGGTTCCATTGGAAATGTCGGCGGATGACGATGGCCCTCAAAAGGGCGGTTTTGAGCGGCCTGATCGTTGCGGACGCCGACCTTGAGAAGATTGAGAGTTCGGGCACCGGAACGCTCGATGAGAGCTCTGGACCAAGGGAAGATCAGCACAAATCAAAGACTTTATACCGACGAGGCATTGTGTGCCAATCGATATCAGATGGCCGTGCGAAAAAGGGTGACTCTTCCACTGGAAATGAAGGGGATTGCGAAGGATGAAGGTATCGAGCCAGAAAAGCTCCACCGGTTGATAAGATCCGGCAGGGCCGTGATCCCATCCAACCCTCGTCACAAGAACCTCAAACCGTGCGCAATAGGGGAGAATCTCAGGGTCAAGATAAACGCGAACATCGGAACATCCAGGGATTACATAGATCTTCGAGAGGAGCTGGAGAAGGTAAGGGTGGCGATCCAGTTCGGTGCGGACGCGATAATGGACCTGAGCACTGGCGGAGACATCCGCAGCATCCGTCGCAAGATAATGGGCAAGAGCACTGTGCCAGTGGGCACGGTCCCGATCTACCAAGCTGTCTGCAAGACCTCCAAGCGCGGTGGGCCTGTGAACATGAAGGACGATGACCTCTTCAAGACCATAGAGGAGCACGCGAAGGACGGGGTCGATTTCATGACGGTCCACTGCGGGGTCACCCAGCAGACAGCTGCATCGCTCCTGAAGCACAAGCGGGTCACGGGCGTTGTCTCGAGGGGAGGGGCGCTCCTGGTCGCTTGGATGCACAAGAACGGCCGTGAGAATCCCCTGTACAAGGACTACGACTACCTCCTGGAACTGGCAAAGGAGCACGAGTTCACGCTCAGCCTCGGAGACGGCCTGAGGCCGGGTTCCATAGCCGATGCTACGGACGTGCCTCAGCTCCATGAACTGATGGTCCTGGGGAAGCTTGTCGACAGGGCCAGGGACGCAGGGGTGCAAGCGATGGTCGAGGGCCCGGGCCATGTCCCGCTCAATCAGATAGAGGCGAACGTCAGGATCGAGAAATCGATCTGCAAAGGGGCCCCGTTCTACGTCCTAGGCCCTCTGGTCACGGACATAGGAGCGGGGTATGATCACATCACAGGAGCGATCGGAGGGGCCTTGGCGGCCTATTTCGGGGCGGACTTCCTGTGTTATGTGACCCCGTCGGAGCACCTTTCCCTGCCGACGGTCGATGATGTGAGGGAAGGCGTCATAGCATCGAGGATCGCCGCTCATGCCGCGGATGTGGCAAAAGGTCGCGGGGCGGATTGGGACAGGAAGATGTCGGAGGCGAGGAAGGCCTTCGACTGGGAACGCATGTTCTCCCTATCGCTGGATCCGGAGAAGGCCAGGAGTTATCGCGCGAGGAGGGGGTCGACCAGCCCCAAGGTGTGCTCCATGTGCGGAGACCTGTGCGCGATGAAGATGGTCGACAAGCTCCTGGACGAGCAATGATCCTCGACACATCGTCAATGCGAGCGGGGACTAGCTGAAGAGGAGATAAGATGGAGCCACTGGAGGGTCTCGAACCCCCGGCCTGCGGTTTACGAAACCGCCGCTCTTTAACGGCGCATGCGCGTGGCATACGCAGCCGCTGAGCTACAGTGGCACGCAGTCCGTTGACAAGCTCGTTTTGCTAGTTAAGGCTTTTTACCTTCAGTTGGCACCCTGCAGCATGCCAGTGACGCAGGAGAGTTGAGAGGGTTTTTAACATAGCGACTGCATTTATCCAACGGGCCCACACGATGGTCACCGACCTGCGAATCCCCGAAGGCATCGTGGTCCGCACGGCCAAGGGCGGGAACGACTCGCTCAAGAGCATTCTAGCGGACCTCAACCAGTACAGCTTCACAGGATATGTTCGCGTCACCCTTCAGAAGGAGATAATGAGCTCGACCGGTTACCTCGTGGTCGAGCAGGGCGTCCCGATCATGGCGGTGTACGAGTTCGAGAAATCGAAGCCCCGGGAGCTAAGGCGGATCTACACGGGCGAGAAGTCGCTGAGGTTCATAATGGAGGATTCTCAGGACAAGGGTTCGAACATAGAGCTCCACAGCAGGGTGCCGAGCGAGGAGTTCGAAAGGAGGTTCCCGGACGCTCGCATCGCCGAGGGGCAGGCCGTTGTAAAGGTGACGAGGAATGTGAGGGAGCAGCCGGAGGAAGAGGAGCCAGCACCGATCCAGCAGGAAGAGGAAGAGCCCGCGGTCGATGGTCAGAAGGAGATCATCGAGTTATGGCGAAGGAAGGGATTCAGGATCGACACCCTCGAGGCGGCCCTGAAGAAGGGGCCTCAAGCGCTCACCAAAGAACTCGCATCGTTCGAGCAGGACGCTCAGAAGCTCAAACAGTTCGAGGTCATACTCAACAACTTCCCGGTCATGGGCCACGAATCCGATATCGAGGAGATCCGGATGAAGCTCGACGACCGGACAAAGATAGCGGAAATAGAGTCCGATGTGGAGTTCCTGCAAGAGAAGATCAAGAGGAAGATACAGAAACGCAAGACGGACGAGGAATCGATCAAGCAGGAGATGGAGAAGAAGAAGCGCGAGGAGAAGACCGCGGACGTATACGACCTGATCCTCAAGTATCAGACCGCCCCAGAGGAACAAGAGGAGAAGAAATGCCCTAGGTGCGGAGGCCCGGTGGACGAGGAGGGGCGTTGCCCAAGATGCAGCGCAGAGCAGACCCAGATGCCCCCTACGAACTTCGTGAAGCCTCTCCCGGAGGGGATGCGCTTCGACAATTTCGTGGTCGGGCCTGGCTCGAAGTTCCCAGCCGCTGCGGCAGGAGCGGTCGCGGAGGCCCCGAGCAAGGCCTACAATCCGCTCCTGATATTCGGAGGTTCAGGCCTGGGCAAGACGCACCTTCTATCAGCCATCGGTCATCACATAGAGGAGAAGAACAAGAAGGCCGCCGTGGCCTACGTCCCCGCAGACAAGTTCGTCGAGGCCATCAACCAGGCGTCGGACGAACAGCTGAGGCAGAAGATAAGAGAGGACCTGAAGGGACAGGACGTGCTGCTCGTCGACGACATGCAGTTCCTCGCAGCGAGCGAACAGGCCCAGATCGAGATGTCGCAGATCATCGGTTACCTCATCGACGGGAAGAAGCAGGTGGTGTTCGCCAGCGACCGCCTACCGGCACAGATCCCGAACTTCAGCGACCGACTCAAGTCCAGGATCATGCTCGGACTCACGACGGACATCCAGCCTCCTGACATGGACACGAGGAAACGGATCCTGAAGGTCAAGGCGGCGGAGAAGAAGCTGAAGCTTAACGAGGAGCTCATCACCTACATCGCAGAAAGGGCCACCGCGAACGTCCGGGAGCTTGAGAGCACGCTGACGAAGATCGTGGCCTTCTCGACGATAATGAAGGTCGATGTGGACCTCAACCTCGTCTCGGACATCCTCAAACCGCTGACGCCCGTACAGGAGACGCGCAAGGAGATAATGAAGGAGGTCAAGACCTCTCCCGGGCACTGCTACCTCGTGGAAGAGGAGAGGCCCACCTACAGCAACGTCCTCCTAGGACAGAAGATGGAGGAAGGGTACAGAGGCCTCGTGATCACCCGGATGAACCCCAAGAGGATAAGGGACGAGTTCAAGGTCCCTCCCGACATCCTCTGGCTCACGGACAAGGAGAGCTCGCAGGAGAAGACTGTCCCGCCGTCCCTGGAGATGATCATCCACGTCATCCAGGAGTATATGCATGCAGACGAGAAGGGGATGATCGTCCTCGATGGGATACAGTACCTCGTCAGCGCCACGAATTTCGACGCCGTGCTGAGATTCCTGCGAAGCCTGATCGACGAGATCTCGGAATCGGACGCCATCCTGGCGATCTCGATGAGCCCCGAGACGATGAAACCGCAGGAAGTCTCCATCCTGGAACGTGAGATGGAAGTCCTGAACCTCACTTGAGATCCGAAAACGCGGACGGCCTCAGCCGATCTTCTTCATCATCTCGTTGAAGTCGCGCATCTCCTTCACGGCCTGGGCGTAGTCACCGGCCTTCAGGAGTCCCATGGTTGATTTCAGGACCGTCAGCATCGGCGTGATGTTCACATTCCTCGTTTTGGCATCGATGAGCCTCTCCCTTGCCGACTTCATCTCCTCGGTCATGCGGATCGGGATCGCCTTGAAGAGGTTGTCGTTCGCGCTCTTCACGAGAACATCCACCTTGTCGAAATCCTTCAGCTCGAACGATTTCGTGGCTTCGGCGAGGATGCGTCTGGCCTCCTTCGTGTCCACGATGAATATCTCGCAATCCTGGATCAGTTTCTTCAAATCGGATATCTTGGTTCGGGACCCGTTGTATCGTCCCGTGATCGGAAGGAGCTCCTTCTTCACCTTCTCCGCGTAGACATAGGCCGCCTCGATGTCGCCCGAGCTGCGCGCCCGTGTGACCTCTTGAATGTAGGTTGTAGGCCTCGATATGTCGCCACCGAAATCCCGTGCGATCCCGATTTCCTCGTTCAGCCTCCCGATCTGCTGGGCGAGGTGGGCATCCACCCTCTCCGTCAATATGGCCTTGGACTTCCGAACGAGTTCGATCGCTTTGTCGACCTGTCTTTCCCGCCCGGCGATGATTGCCTCATCTATGAGCTGCTTGCTCTCCCCTGGGTCTATCTCCTTCTCATTGGCGAGCGCGAACAAAGGCTTCCACTCCGCGACCATGCGCGCGAGCTGTTCTCCCTTGTCCTGGCTTGACAGGATAGAGGCTGGAGTCGGGGTTTGTCTCGGTGCTGCCGGCGCCGGCGAGGGAGCAGGTCGGACCGGTGCGGGCGCATCCTGCTTCGGA
>CALMQK010000028.1 GCA_937872085.1 uncultured euryarchaeote | reverse complement strand
GCCTCTTGAACCCGAACAGGAATCCTAACCATACAAGGGAGAGAATCGAGGAGATTCTTGGATCATTCCTCGGGGTACGAAAGGTACTCTGGCTCAGACAGGGAATACACAAGTCCATGATAGACGGTCACATCGATGGGATCGCCGCGTTCGTCAGTCCGTCCAAGGTGGTCCTGGCTTCGACAGAGGATGGATCAGATCCGAACGGTGCAATCATGAGAGACAACCGGGATCGACTGGAGACGATGACTGATGCCAAAGGGCGCTCAATTGAGATAATCGACTTCCCGATGCCGAAGCTGAGAGAGATCGCTGGGAACAGAATCGCTCCCTGCTACACGAACTTCTATGTCGGATCGGGTGGGATCGTTGCGCCGACTTTCGGAGAAACTACAGACAGGACGGCCCTGGAGATACTGGGAGGACTCTTCCCGAACCACGAGGTCGTGGGAGTGAGGTCTGAATACATCGGCGTCGGCGGAGGAGAAATCCACTGCATAACTCAGCAAATACCACGGGCACCTGGTCAGGCACGATTCTCCCTGGGCTAGAACTCCTTCGCGTAGGAGACGGTCCGGAATTGCGGTGCGATACTTTTCCATAGGGTCAACCTATGGCAATCTCCGCCTAGCACTCAGCGCCTCGTCTACTTCGACTCGAGGAGCGCACTTCCGAAATCTCGTCGGCCTACTGAGATCAGTAGAAGAACGTCTGACTCTAGATGCTTTTCAAATCCCATCGTACTGTCACAACGAACCTCAAAAGGGTCAATCAGTACTGTTCGCGGAAAAGTATATGGACGCGTCACAGATGACAAGCATAGGCGCTTCTCGAGCGGGGTATTTCTACTATGCGAACTGGCGATCCTGTTGTCAGAGTCCAGAGTCTGGAAAAGATATTCGAAGGGAATGTACGAGCGGTAGATTCGGTGTCCTTCGAGGTCGGCGAAGGCGAGGTGTTTGGCTTCCTCGGACCCAACGGCGCGGGAAAGACCACGACCATTTCCATCTTGACGACTCTCATGCTCCCGACGAACGGAAAGGCTGAGATTCTGGGCCACGATGTTGTGTTGGAGCCGGGAATGGTCAGGAAGGCCATAGGGCTCGTTCCACAGGATCTCACATCCGACGACGAACTGACGGGCCGCGAGAATATGGAGCTCAAGTCGAGGCTTTATGGCGTTCGTATGTCAGAAGCGCAGAAGCGGATCGATGAGCTCCTTCACCTTGTCGGCCTGGTTGATGCCCAGGACAGGATCGTGAAGACCTACTCCGGGGGCATGAAGAAGCGGCTGGAGTTCGCCAACGGTCTTGTGCACAATCCGAGGATACTGTTTCTTGACGAGCCCACGCTGGGCTTGGACATCCAGACTCGGACGAGCATATGGGAGCACATACGGAAGCTCAGGTCTGAAACGAACATGACGATATTCCTCACGACTCACTACCTGGAGGAGGCGGATGGCCTCTGCGACAGAATCGCCATCATAGACCATGGGAAGATCGTCGCCCTGGATACTCCGACAGGATTGAAGAAGGCGGTCGGCGGGGACGTGATCGAGATAGAAGTCGAAGAGTGCGGCACGGACGTTCTGAATCTGATAAAGAGCATTCCAGGAGTCGCTCTCATTGATGGGATGTGCACGGGCAACAAGGCCCGCATCAAGGTTCCCGACGCCAACGCGGCCCTACCGAGCGTCCTCTCGACCTTCTGGAAAAGCAAGATAGATGTTCTTAATGTCGCCATCAAGAAGCCCTCTCTGGACCAGGCGTTCCTAGAATACACGGGCAGAGAGCTTCGGGACGAGGAGAAGGGCTCGACCACGAAACCCTCGAATGGAACACGTCGTCCCGGACGGTTCGGAAGGAGGCGGTGAAGATATGCTAACAGAGACTCTGGCTCTGGTTGGCAGGGACCTCAGGAGATGGTACAGAACTCCCGGACAGATCATCCTGGTATTCACCACGCCCCTGATATGGCTCCTGCTTTTCGGGCAAGCGTTCAACATCGGCAAGCTTGCACAGGGTGGGCCCCAGACGGACCTTAGATATGTCTTCGGAGGCGCGACGGACTACTTCTCATTCATGGCAGTCGGGCAGACTGCGTTCATCATGCTGTTCGCATCACTCTTCAGCGGTGTGTCGCTCATACAGGACCGCAGGCTCGGGTTCCTGTCCATGCTCCAGGTCGCACCGATCCCGCGATCCTCAATCCCAGTTTCGAGGATGATGTCAACTGTCTTCAAATCGATGCTCCAGGCATCGGTCGTCCTTGTCGTAGCTGCGCTGTTCGCCTTCATCCCAGGGTTGACCGGACTGAGGTTCAGCCACCAGTTCGGAATCATAGAGGCAGGAGGATTGGTCCTGTTCTTGGTCCTTTTGGGCTCGAGCATGGCCGCCCTTTTCGTGGCCCTCGGTCTTGTCGTCAGGAACGAAGAGGTCCTCTTCGGCTTGATCAACCTGCTGAACTTTCCGTTGATGTTCACAAGCAGCGCCCTGATACCCATATCTTTGATGCCTGACTGGCTCCAAACCATCGCGAGATACAATCCGATCACGTTCGTGGTTGACGGAATGAGGCAGCTTGTCTTCCACACTTCCATTGGGTCGGTGTACCCGGTCGGAGTTGACCTGATCGGAGTGGGGATATTCAGCGCGCTGATGATCGGGCTCGGTGCGGCGCTATCAAGGAAGGCTCTCCTTAGATCATAGAATCGATGATCCTCGGGGCGCCCCCGCTCAATCCTTCAGCCTAAACTTCTCCAGAATATCAGATTCAATTCGATCGATACTTGACTTGGTCATGCCGGTCCGTCTCCGGCCCCGTCCGCCATCCCGAACCTCACCTCCGGCTCGAGCAGATAGAACGGGAGATTGCCGTTCTCCGCAATCAGATCATGGAACCTCTTCTCGGAGAACCGCTGGCCCATCCCGCTAATGAGATCGTTCTTCAGCGCGTTGACCAGATGCCATCCGCTGAGGTAGCACATCCCGTATCCAGGCAGCCTGGTGAACGACTTGACACTCTGCTCCGCTGTCGCCCTCGGGCAGCCCGTCTCCCTCGCGGTCATGT
>CALMQK010000027.1 GCA_937872085.1 uncultured euryarchaeote | reverse complement strand
GGACTGATGGCCCTAATGGGGCTTGTCGGCATACTTGCTGTCGGGACGATGGCGGCGAGCGCGTCCGTCCTCTCGGATATCCCGGACGGGCTCAATACCGCCTTGCTTGGTGGAACGAGCCTCTATGCTGCGAAAGCCATCCTCACGGCTTCCATAATGGCATCTGCGGGTCTCGCCTTTGCTATGGTCAAGATGCCCCCAGCTGGGATATTTATCATCCTCATAACGGTCCTTGGTGCATTGACGGCCATCGGATGGGCAGACCTGACCTTCCTGGCTTTGGCAGCATTCATAACCGTAGCCCTGTTCGGGAAGACGATGGCTGGTTGGGTCACTGGAACCGGGGAGAGCGGAGGCTAAGAAGATGGGTGGAGAAACCGTCTTCAAACCTTTCGTGATCATCTTCACGGTCATATTGCTTATGACCACAATGGTGATGATGCTTCAGCACATGGCGCTTTCGGCCGCAACGGTCGACCAGCCGATGCAGAATGAAAGCCCCGTCGGTGAATACGACACGATCCTGATAACCCCGAACACAGGGCGCATCGTAACTTCCGCCCAGACCGTCAATGAGATGGAGCACCCCACGAAGGCCAACTTCATCTACACTGACAACGGCTCCGATGGCGGCCTGACGGGGGATGTCAAGTATGTGCAAGTGGTTCGGAACAACATAAACTTCGATCCCACCTCGACCGATATGTGGAAGAAGTACAACGATTTCATTTCCATTCAGAGGAAGACCGGTACATCCATTTTGACTCCCTTGAGTGCCACATGGAACGGCGCGGCCATACCCCTGTCGGCATTCGTGGCGGCCTTTGACGGGAAGACAAACACGAGCAAGGTCGGGTTTCAACTCAGTGGTAACAACGATACCATCTTCCTCCATCTTGCATCCAACGACACCGGCCTGATATGGGCGAACAGCTACACGATGTACTATGGCTGGTCGATGCTCAGGGAAGGCAAGGTCAACTTCTGGGGTACGATAGGCCTCTTGATGACAGCAAAGATGCCTGGAATGAACCCGGTCCTTTCGCTGTTCATATCGGGGATGTTCTGGGCGGTCATCTGCTTCATGATATTCACGATGGTGTCAAGGATCATTCCCTTCATCCCAGGAGGCTGAAAATGAAACACGCAATGATAGTGATGGGGCTAGTCCCGATGTTACTGGTCGGGTGCATGGCTATTCCATACTCGGTCAGCAATGTCAGCGCGAGCGCGCCATACGCGTCTGCATTCATGAGCGCCTATAATTCGACTCAGGGGCTTGGGGCATTGAGCAATTCGGTCTTGCATTCCACTTATTGGTGCAATGCAACCCCCCCTATCGACACTGCGATCTCCCCAGGAGCAACCATCCTTGGTGACGAGTTCGAGACGGAGCTATGGAAATACTCGGATAGTACGGCCCGGATCGTGACGAGGGATTTTAACAACCCCACATATCCGATTGAATTCGGCGCTGATGCAATCGTAGGCCCTCCTTCAGCCGGTTTGCACGCTCCGCTCAATGCCACCATCTTGAGCGTTTACATTCTCGCGCGATTCATCGGCCCCTATCCATCATCCCCGACAAATGCGGCTTATGTCACATACTCGACGGCCGCAACGCCTACATGGGGTGGGTCGTTCACTTTGGCAAGCGGAAATCTGGGCGTTACGAACTTCTGGCTCAGTCCGACGAGTTTCTCATGGGACTATCTTCAGGATTGGGTGCCCGTACCTACTTTAGCCGCGAATATAACTGGTGAGGAATCATGGACACCTGCCATGCTCAGATCTTCAGACCTGCGCGTCTTGCTCTACATGACGCTTCCGGCGGCGACGACATATTATCTCGACTACATCGGGATATTCTATTACTGGAGCTACGGTGCAGGGGGGCTGGATAGTCCGCCCACAGATGAAGGGAGCGGGCATTTCGGTATTCCTTCAGCAATCGGGTTGTTCGGCATCATCGGTTTCGCCGGCATGATTGCCACACCCGTCGCAGCAATATGGCTTTCCCGCAGAAGCGACCAGCCCAGACTCATCTTTGGTATCCAGATGATGATCGCATTCGTTGTATGTCTCGGCCTGTTCCTGGCGGCCATTCTCTAACGACAAACAGAACAATGGGCTTCCAGACGGCCCTGGGTCTCCTTAGGTTTCTTGTTCCTACTCAGGACC
>CALMQK010000026.1 GCA_937872085.1 uncultured euryarchaeote | reverse complement strand
GAAGCGATAGCCGTGAGCGCAGGCTGCGGCAACCCGACGGCGATAGCCAATCTCAAGCCCGGGATGACGGTCGTGGACCTAGGCAGCGGCGGAGGCATCGATGTCTTCCTCTCTGCGAAGAAGGTCGGGTCAAAGGGGATGGTATACGGAATAGATGCCACACCGGAGATGATCCACCGCGCAAGAAGGACCGCGAAGGAGAACGGCTACACGAACGTCGAGTTCAGGCTCGGCGAGATCGAGCACATGCCGCTCCATGGCAACGTCGCCGATGTGATCATCAGCAACTGCGTGATCAACCTCTCCCCTGACAAGGAGCAGGTGTTCAGGGAGGCGTTCAGGGTGTTGAAGCCAGGCGGAAAGCTCGCGGTCTCGGATATTGTTCTGCTGAGGGATCTTCCAGAAGATGTGCGGAAGGACCTGGGGGCATGGGCGGAATGCGTGAGCGGCGCCGTCGTCGAAGAACGGTACATAGGCGCGATCAAGAAGGCCGGCTTCTCGAAGGTCAAGGTCGAGGAAAGAACAGTCTACACTCACGAGCAGATGCAGGATTATCTGGGCGACACCGAGGCTGCGAAGAAGGCGAAGGTCTTCGGCATAGATCTCTCCCAACTGGTTGCAAGCTACAAGATAAGCGCTGTCAAGCCAGCGAAGTAGAGCCCGACTAGTCCTCCCTGACGATCTCAGCTTCCAGCGAGGAGCTTCTTAGACTCTTCCTTGATCACCTGGTCGAGATCCCTCTCGATGCCCTTGTCTAGCGGGGTCGGCACGTGCTCCTTCAGGATCTTCTTCGCGTGCTCCTTCGCAACAATCTGTAGTGCCTTGAAGCCGTCTCTCTTGGTCTTGTCTGAAGATCGTTTGTCGAACAACGGGGAGTTCCTCACCTCGCCCAGCCTGAGGTGCTTCATCGTGTGCGGCTGGCTGAGGAAGTTGCCCATATGCCCGACCTTGTCGAGGATGTCGAGCGCGAGGTGCTCGTCGTCGACCTCAAAGCCCCTGATGGTTCGGAAGACGTCCGCGTAGATCTCGTTGTCTATGATGAGCATCTCGAAGCTGCAGGAGTTCCCCCACATGCCGCCCATGCCCGAGAGGCTATCGGCCCCTGCCAATCCCGGGACTATTGCGGCTTCCATCCTCTCGAGGCCCGTCTGCATATCCCATGAACTGGTGTCAGTCGTGACGCCGTAGACGTCCGCCGTCATGTGGTACTTGTGTGCTATCTGCACCGTTGCTGCGGAGACCATCGCCATTTCAGGCACGCCCCATATGTTGCCGCCTGTCCTCAGGTCCAAGATGCTCAGCCTGCCGCAGTACATGATCGGCATTTTCGCGCTTACGGTCTGGATGAGCATCACGCCGCCGAGTAACTCCGCGTTCTGCTGCGCCAGGCCGCC
>CALMQK010000025.1 GCA_937872085.1 uncultured euryarchaeote | reverse complement strand
GCCAGGTCGGCGTTGCGCCTGTCCATCGCGTACGCCGCCAGGAATGTGCTTCCCGCCCCGCTGAGCTCGCTCGCCCCCGATACGCCATAGAGATGCGGATTGACATGAACGACCGTGCTGAAATCGGATAAGAGGGCCTGTCCCCTGTTCCTCTGCGATTGTGCAGCGGCCTCAGGCACGTGATGGTCCGTGATGACCGCGGTCGTGCCTTCGATCTTGGAGGCTGAGCCACTGCCGAGGTCTGTGAACCAGATCAAGTCGGCGTGCCTTTCCCTTAGGGAGGCCAGCGCCTGGTCGTCCAGTTTCTTGAAGAACTGCACGCTCGATTCAACGCCCATCCTGTCGAGCGAGAGCTTCGCGATCGCACCTGCCGATATGCCGTCGGCGTCGATGTGAGACGCTATCGCGATGACGGAGGCGTTCTTGATGATGCTGGCAGCCTGAAGTGCGGAGATCCACAGACCTCTCGGAAGGGACCCGCTGAAGTCCTCCTGGTTCATCTGACTCACCCCAGCACGCCGAAGGCTCTGAGGACGAGGACTACAACGATGACCGTCCCTAGGAAGACAATCATCTTGATGGACCTGTTTATGATGATTATGAGGACCACGAAGAGCAGCATTGCCACAATGAGTGCGAGAAGCGCGTCCATCCGAATCCCGTATGCATGGTACTTCTATTCAATCCTTGAGGGGTAGCTCACCGCCTTGTCGAACGACCTCATCTTGAGTGATCGGTAAGCGAAATCGGCCAGAGTCTTGAGGTTCATGCAATCGGCGGCGTTGTACTCTGTCAGCAGGTCCAAAGCGTTCTTCTTGGCCTGCTTCTCCCAGAGCCTCCACAGATAGACCGCATCTTGCCCGGTCATGTACTCCACGCGATGATCTCTCTCGATGCCCATCTCCCTCTCTATCACCTTCAATCCTCCGCTGAGACCCAAGCGGCGGAGGGCGTGCTTCAGGTCCACGTGTGGCACCTTCGGGACTGTTCCGGGGAAGTTGTACTCGATCATGGGCAGATCGAAGCTCGACCCATTGAAAGTGACGATGACGCTGACGGAGGACAGGATTGCCGCGAGATTCTCGTGGTTCAGGTTGATCCCCCTCACCATGGTGTGCATGCGCGCGCCATCGTACACGCCTACGACCGTGATGGGGGATCTGAACGATACTCCGGTCGTCTCGATGTCCACGAACGCTACTGACCGCCCGAACTCCCGAAGACATCTCCACTGGTCTCTTTGGGCGAGGTGGTTGGCGAAGAATGACGAATCCCCATCTCGTAGCCTCTCCTGGGCGGTTACAAGCTGCGAATCCATCTGGACCTTCCTGGCCTCTGAGATGCCCCTGGCCTTGGGCTCCTCGATGAAATCGTCCCAAGTCTCGAGCCCCTGCCTCCAGAAAGTCGATTCGCGCTTGGGTCCTATCCCGTCAAGGAGGACGAAGCTGCTCGTTAACATCGTTCCTTCGATAGGCCGAGCAACCGTATTTAAGGGCGCAACCAGGTGGGAGAAAATAGTCACAAGTTTGTTATGGAGTCCCGTTGTTTAGGCGTTTGTGGCTCATAGAGGTTGCAGCATCAGCGACTGGGCGGAGCTTCTCCCAGGCGGAGCCGCCCTGCTGACCGAAGACAACGTGCTCGTTGTCGCGGACCTGCATCTGGGCTGCGAGGCCGCGCTGGAGGATGAGGGGTTGAGCCTACCGCGCGTCCAGACTAGGAAGATGACCAGGTACATGGAGGACCTGATATCGGAGTTCCAGCCCTCAAAGGTGGTCGTCGCGGGGGACATGAAGCACAACTTCTCGAGGAACCTCAACCAGGAGTGGCAGGACGTTAACAAGTTCATCGAGTTGCTGAGAGGCCTTGCCCCCCTCGAAGTCGTGAAAGGGAACCACGACAATTACCTCGGACAGATACTCAGACGACACGGGATCAGGCTCCACCCCCTCGAGGCTAGGCAGGGGAGGGTGAGGATCGTCCACGGTCACAAAGGGTCAAGGACCAACGAGCCGACCTTGATGGGGCACATCCATCCATCGATCCGGCTGATGGACGATGTCGGTGCATCGCTCAAGGACCAGTGTTTCCTGTATGATCCCGAGAGGGAGATCCTGATCCTGCCCGCGCTGAGCATCGTTGCGCCAGGCCTCGACATCGTGAGCCATCTGGATGCCGACACAGCATCGCCGCTCTATTCGGACATCGGTTTGTCCAGCTTCATCCCCATAGTCTTCTCGGGGGAGAAGGCACTGAAGTTCCCCACCGTCGGGGAACTGAGACGGGTCAACTGAACCACTCCACCGAGCGCGCTGCTTCGCGCCCCTCACCCCTCGCAGGTCACCCCGTCCACGTGCGTTCGCGGTGCGATGTGCTCTAGGGTCGCACAACGATGATTCTGCGCGATCAGATGCATCCCATCATGCGAACCGCCAAGCCACAAATCCGAAAAGTCTTATGTATGAGCATTATCATCCTAAGGTTCCAGGTGTGATTGGTGCCCAGGGGTATCTATCTCAGCGATGCCGACGTCGAGATGTCCAAGGATATCGAGAGCCTCAGGATCGATAGACACCTTGTCGCCGACCTGTCCTCGTTGATTCCGGGCCGAAAGCGCAAGATGGTAGACCGCATCGAGGAGCTTGCAAGCAAGAACCCTCTCGCGGTCGTACCTATCCTCGTCAGGCATCATGATGCGGACAATCCGAAGGTCAGGACGCAGGTCAGGGCGAGCCTGGCGCGAGTCACCCAGTCCGAGCTCGGGGAACTGGCGCTCGTGGAATGCATGTTCAGCAGACATCAGGGCATCGCGACCACCGCCGCCTCAGTCC
The DNA here is from genome assembly GCA_937872085.1 of uncultured euryarchaeote. Taxonomy (GTDB): domain Archaea; phylum Thermoplasmatota; class Thermoplasmata; order UBA10834; family UBA10834; genus COMBO-56-21. The sequence continues at coordinate 751 of CALMQK010000025.1, read as the reverse complement.
TCGAGGAGCGGGGTTACAACAGCATCAGCTTCCTCTCATACTACCGCCAGGCCGTGAATCTCGCTGGCCAGGCTCGCAAGGCTGACGTATTCTGTCAGGACGTCGAGGACCTCATCTCCGATTCCATCGGGACGTACAAGGAGGGAAGGTTCGACCAGGCCACGACCAACATGATGATGGCCAAGGACCTTCTCGAGGATAGGCTCGAGTGGCACGGGCATCTGCGGGGCTACATCAAGGACGTGCTCAAGCTGACGCCCATCCTGAGCAGAAGCGGGGTGCAGACTGATGCGATCCAAGATTCGCTCAGGGCGGCCTCGAACGCCGCACAATCGAGGGAATACGGTGAGGCGAGGTCCCTCCTGGACCTGAGGAGGCAGGAGACCCGTCTTTGGAAGCAGCTCTGGAGTCTCGAGGAGTTCGTGACCAAGCGCATCAAGGCCAAGCCCATAGTGGAGTTGATGGTGCTCCATGACTCGGACAAGAGCTTGTTGGCCGCGTTCATCAAGATGGGGTCGAACTTCAAGGACCTCACGCAGGACGGGAAGCTCGTGGATGCCCTGAAGACCGTCGAGGATTTCATCAGGGAGGACGTCTCAACCGATTACCTCACGAAGGACGGTAAGAGGCTAGACAGCAAGGACGAGGGAGCCTGGTACACGATGTGGTCGGTCGGACTCGGCCTGCTGAAGCTCGTCGCCCCGATCATACCGAACGTGTCCGAGGAGTTCTACCAGCAGTACTTCAGGGA
>CALMQK010000024.1 GCA_937872085.1 uncultured euryarchaeote | reverse complement strand
AAGAACCTTTCAAAAACGGGGTGGATTGGCCGCACCTTTTCAGGCGGCAACGCCCGTTGTTAGGCAAGGTTTAAATTCGTACTGCACATCCGCTGTCACAATCGTCCCGCGCAGCGGATTTAGCATGCGTGGGGATTAGGCCAATGGTGTTAGAATGGCAGAAAAGGCAAATCCGTTTGAAGAAATGAAAAAGATGGTCGACAAGGCAGGCAAGACGCTCGGCCTGGACGCCGGAACGATCGAAGTCATGAAGAGCCCCAAGAGGGAGCTTCATGTTCACTTCCCAGTGAAGATGGACGATGGAACAACCAAGGTCTTCAATGGATACAGGGTCCAGCACAACGACGCTCGCGGTCCATTCAAGGGCGGCATCAGATACCACCCACAGGTGGACATCGACGAGGTCAGGGCACTCTCGTCTTGGATGACCTGGAAGACTGCGACCGTGGACATACCCCTCGGGGGCGCGAAGGGCGGAATCATATGCGACCCGAAGAAGATGTCCGTGGGTGAGATCGAAAGGATGACGCGCAGGTACGCATCCGAGATATCGATCATCATAGGACCGGAGAAGGATATCCCAGCACCCGATGTCAACACGGGCGGCAAGGAGATGGCCTGGATAATGGACACCTTCAGCACGCTTAAGGGGTACAACTGCCCGGGAGTCATCACAGGTAAGCCCAGGGAGCTAGGCGGCTCGCTCGGGCGGCCCGAGGCGACTTCCAGAGGACTCGTATTCTCCGTCAGGGAGGCCGCGAAGAGGACTGGCATGAACCTGAAGGGCGCGACCGTCGCGATCCAGGGATATGGCAACGTCGGCGCGTTCGCCCACAAGCTAATCGAGCGCGACTTCGGCAGCAAGGTCATCGCAGTGAGCGACTCCCAAGGCGGGATCGTCAACGAGAAGGGCCTGAAGTACGACGATGTCTGGGCGCACAAGGTCAAGACCGGCAGCGTCAAGAACTTCCCGGGCTCGAAGCCGATCAGCAACGAGGACATCCTCGAGCTCAAGGTCGACGTGCTGTTGCCCTGCGCTCTAGAGAACGTGATCACAAAGGACAACGCCGGCAGGATTAAGGCCAAGATATCCGGAGAAGGCGCGAACGGCCCGACGACATTCGAGGCTGACGCGATCATGTGGAAGAACGGCGTGCTCGTGTTGCCAGACATATTGGCCAACGCGGGCGGCGTGACTGTGAGCTACTTCGAATGGGTCCAGAACAACTACAACTACTACTGGACCGAGGAAGAAGTCAACCAGCGCCTCGACCACAAGATCACCGTGGCGTTCAAGGACGTCTGGGACATGCACGAGAAGTACAAGTGCAACATGAGGGACGCAGCGTACCTTCTCGCAGTGAAGAGGGTCGCGGACGCGGCCAAGCTAAGGGGATTGTAACCGCATATCAATCCGAACTGAAACCTAAACCCATCCGGGGAAACCCGGATGGAAAATCATACATTTTTCTGAGCTTCTTGGATTCATCCAATCCGCTTTGCGATCTCGCCGCCCACTTCATCCGCAAGGACCAGTGTCTGCTGGCCCGACTTCATGTCCCTGAGCATCACGGACCGCTTCGCCATCTCATCCTTCCCTACTATGACAACGAACCTAGCCCCGACCGACGATGCGTACTTCAGGTTCTTGCTGATGTTCCGGCGCATGAGGTCCACATCGGCCTTGAGCCCCTGCGACCTCAGCCTCGCGACCATTCCGAAGGCGTACTTGCGCATGTCATCCTTCGCCGGAACAACGTATGCGTCCAGCGCGGGCAGGACCTCGACCGGCCTCTCCGCTTCGATGGCCAGCATCGTCCTGTCTATCCCGATCGCGAACCCCGTCGAGAACACGGGCTCGCCCCCGAACAGCTCGGAGAGCGTGTAGGAGCCGCCTCCGAGGACCTGCTTCTCTGCGCCCAGCTTCGGCGCGTCGACTTCGAAGACCATCCCTGAGTAATAATCGAGCCCGCGAACGATCCCCAGGTCGACCTGGCAGTCCTCGATTCCATAGATCCTCAGCACGTCGAATATCTCCTTGATGTGCTCCGTCGCCTCGGTCTGGTCGAGGTTGTTCAATACCGTGATGTCGCCCTTGACATCAGCATACGCGACGATCTTGTCGAACAGCTTCCTAGGGAGCGTCCTCGCATCGAACAGTTCGCCCATCGCGTCGAAGTCCTCCTTGTCCAGCAAGCGGAGCACGTCGGCGGCGACCTTCTCGTCGTTGATCTCGTCCTTCACCATTGACTTGAGTATCCCGATGTGACCGATCCTGACGACGAAGTCCTCCAATCCGGCCGACCGCAGGATGTTGACAGCGAGCGCGATCACCTCCGCGTCGGTCTCCGGGTTCTTGCTCCCGATGAGTTCGGCGCCGATCTGGAAGAACTCCCGGTACCTGCCGCTCTGCGGGTTCTCGTATCTGAAACAGTTGCCTACGTAGTACAGCTTGAGCGGCCTCGGCTGGGTCGAGAGGTCGTTCACGAAGAATCTCATCACGGAGGCGGTGATCTCGGGCCTGAGCGCCATCTCCCTGTCACCCTTGTCCTTGAAGACGTACATCTCATCGATGATGCCTGGTCCGGACCTGAGAGTGAACAGCTCCGCAGTCTCAAAGGTGGGCGTGACGACCTCGCCGAATCCGAACCTGTGGCACGCGGCCCTCATGGCCCTCTCGACCTGGCTGCGCTTGGCCATCTCGGCGGGTCCGAAATCGCGTGTGCCCCTGGGCCTCTGAATCATCGGCCGCAAGAAGGGTCCGC
>CALMQK010000023.1 GCA_937872085.1 uncultured euryarchaeote | reverse complement strand
CGCGACCTTCGCCCCCGGCCTCGATATCCTCGCGATCTCCTTCATCGCCAGCGATTTGTTCGGAAGTAGGTTGATCGTAGCTTGGCTGATGACGACATCAACCGAGCTGCTAGCGAGAGGGACCCGCTCGAGGTCGGCCTGCACCAGCTCGATGTCCGTTTCCCGGAACCGGGGCTGATTGGAAATCAATCTCGATAGACAGAGCCCGGTCCGCGAGAAATCTATCCCGACCATCCTCCCAGGGGCGCCCAGCTCTATGGCCCTGAACGCGAGGCTACCGGTCCCGATTCCAAGATCCGCCACGGTCTTTCCCTTCATGGGCTGTACCATCTGGATGAGTGGGTCGGCGACCATCGAGAGCGATTTCCTTCGCCCCGCAGCGGCATCATCGTCCTGGCCCTTCCACTGGACATCGTACTTCTCCCTGGTCCTCTCTTTCAGGTCGCAGGGCTTGGCGCATTCTTCAGGAGTCATCGCGACAGACCCGTATCGGTCAGGCATCCTATGAAATAATCCCTTTCCATATACCTGAGCGCTTGCGCCGTCGCAGGATTCTGATCGCATGGGAACAGGACATCCAATAGATACCATCACTGTCAGGAAAATGGTCACGCCTTCGCTTTACTTGCAGGGCAAAGGCGCGATCTATCACCTCGGCCAGAAGGCGCTTCCGTTCGGGGACAAGGCTTTTGTCGTCGGCGGACGGACAGCCCTCTCTATCGCTGGCGATAGGGTGAGGAAGTCCCTCGACTCGAACGGGATCGAGGTCGTTGGATGGAAGGACGACATCAAGGACTGTACGCACGCGACCATCAACAGGCTCGTCGAGGACGGCAAGCGATGCAAGGGCCATTTCGTCGTCGGCGTCGGTGGGGGAAGAGCGGTCGACACCGCGAAGGTCGTGGCTTGGAAGATGAAAGTGCCCGCAATGACGATCGGCACCCAGTGCGCGACCAACGCCGATGCGAGCATCGAGTCTATCATCTACACAGAGGACCACAAATTCCTCGAGGACCTGGTGCTCCCAAGGAGCCCGGTCCTTGTTATCGAGGACACGGAGATCATATCGAAGGCGCCGTTCAAGTACATGGTCTGGGGGATGGGAGACGCCCTAGCGACGAAGTTCGAATCCGAGGCATATGCGAAGACCAGACAGAAGAAGAGGGATGGGGTGTGGCCCACCGCTTCAGCCCTCGCCCTTGCTGACGGATGCTTCAAGAGCCTGATGGAGCACGGATTCAAGGCAATCACAGACCTCAAGAATGGCATCCATTCGTTGGATGTTGACGACGTCATTGAAGCCGTCAAGCTTTCGTCCGCATTGGCTTTCGAGAACACGGACTGTGCGCTCGCCCATGCGCTCCACAACGGCCTCACAAAGACCGGGCAGGTCAAGGGGGAGCACGGAGAGATAGTCGCATATGCAACCATCGTCCAGACAGTTTTCGAGAAGAGACCTAAGGACGAAATCCGCCAGATAGTCGAATGGTGTGAGAAGGTCGGTTTGCCGACGAAGCTAAAAGCCATCGGAGAACCAAGCAAAGCCGCTCTCAGACAGGCTGCCGAGTGGGCGTGCGACAAGGACCGGAACGCCAAGAACATGCCGGTGAAGATGAGGGTAGGCGATCTCCTCGAAGCGATCGAGCAGGTCGAGCACGGAATTTGATCATTCCTATGCAGGTTCGGCGTGCCAGAACGGCCTTCTTATCATGCTGGTCCTGTGCCTGACTATCATCAGTCCCGCTATCGTTATCCCCGCGAAGTCGAAGATGAGGTCGCCGATCGTGTCTATGCCCGGATGGAAGTTCGTCCATCCGAAGATGGCATCAGTGAAGAACTCTGTGAACTCGAAGAAGATGGAGATCACGACCATCGTCGCGATCGCGAACACGAACTTCCTCCTGCCGTTCGTCTTCGGTGGACCAGTCGGGCTAAGAGTCCAGCAGAGGAACGACCAGAGGAACAGCGTCATCGCGGCGGTCCCGATGAGATGCGCCCCGTTGTCGTACCAGTTCGTGTCGGAGGGGCTGTAGCCGAACAACCCGGGCATGCCCGCGTCCATCACTACCATGAAGAACAGGAGCATGATCGCCCCGCCCGTGATGACGGCCTTCCGCTTGAGTTCGAGCAGCACCAGGGGCACCAGGATCACCAACGCGAACGAATATGTCCAGCTCGACCAGGACCATCCGCCTCGCTCCATCGACATCGCCAACAGCGTGAGGAGAATGATCAGGACGGAAAGGGAGACGAACGGGAATTCCGCAAGGAGGGGTTTGGGTTGCTTCTTTGCCTCTCGGGAGAGCCAGGCAGACCGGTGGAGCGCCCTGTCACCCAGGGCGTGCATTATCCTCGAGAACCGAGCTAGGTCGGTCTCCTTGCGTAGCTCTGTCATCCTTACCCCGCTCGATAGTAGTGAATGAGCGTACCGTGCTATTAGATTACTCCCCTCGGACGCTCAAGCCAGGAGCTTCTTCTCGTATTCCTTGACTATCTCCGACCCGCGCCTGAGGACATCCTTGTCCAAAGATGGCACTTTGTGCTCCTTGAGTATCTTCCTCGTCTCTTCCCTGGCCTCTTCCGCCATCCGGGTGGACAGGGTAGCCTGCCAGAGCTTCTTCCTCTGGTCCCTGAAGGGCGTCTCTGCCTTGAAGTTCCGGGCCGTGTGCGGGTTGGTCAGGAAGGTGTTGCCATGGCCTACCTGCTCGATCACATCTAGAGCGATCTTCTCCTTCGAGACCGTGTACCTCTTCATGTAGCCTCGAATATCCTCCCACAGATAGGAATCCATGACGACCTGCTCCAGGGCCGCGCCCTTGGCGTGGTCGAGGCTTCCAGCTCCGGAAATCATGTCCGAACCCGAGAAGGTTCCGATGGCCATCCCGAAGACCTCGCCGAAGGCAGATTGCATGCCTGGGTCCATCGTCTCGATCCCCCAGCTGGCCACAAGGTTTGGCAGCCCGTATCGGATGGCGAACTGGGCAGCGCCCGCGCTCAGGACCGGTAACCAGTACGAGTTGTAGTCCATCACGCCGGTCTTCATGTCCATAGGAGCAGACTCAGTGCTGTAGACGAACGGCGCACCTGGAGATGCGGTCTGGGTGATGACCAGGCTCGCCAAGTTCTCCGCGTTGATGTTCTCGATCGTCCCGGCCATCGTGATCGGGGACGACAGCCCACCGAGCGACATGGACATCGAGACGACGGGGATGCCGTGTTTCGCGAACTCCACCTGAGCTTCGATCTCCGGGCCTGCGAACGCGAGCGGAGCGATGGAGCAGCTGATGACGGAGAAGAGCGGCTTCTTCTTCAGTTGTTCAGGTCCTCCCGAGACCAGCGATGCGAGCTCGACCTGTCTCCTTGCGCTCTCCGCACCATGCGTGGCGGGGACGACATGGATGTGCTTCGTGTTGTTCTGCAGGACAGTCCAGAGGGACTCCACTGCGAGTGCGTCCTGGGGGACATCTGATGCCGTGACGGTCGTCCAGCAGATGTCGATAGCGTCCATCGCATCGGCGATCCTCGAGAAATTGGCGAGATCCTTGTTCGTGGTAGGCCGGTTTTTTCCCGAATCGATGTCGCGAGTGTAGATCGCGAGACCGGTCGTCGCCAGAAGTGGATATGACTCTACCGGGACCACTTTTTCGTTTCTGGGATCCCTCGCGCCGAGCACGAGCCTCTTCGGGGCCTTCCTCAGCGCGTCCAGAACCATGCCCTCGGGGATCTTCGCCACGCCTCTCTTCTCGTCGATTGAAGCGCCAGCTCTTCCGAGCATCTTCAGCACGGACGGGCTCTTCACCATGACGCCGATCCGCTCGAGGCATCTCAAGCTCTGCTCGTGTATCAGGTCCTCTTCATCCTTGTCCAAGAACTTCAGCCGTGCCAACGCCATTGAACTGCCCCCTAAGCGGAATCGATGATGGCGAACGTGGCTAAAACCTTTCTGGATTTGGAGTGAAAGAAAACAGGGACCGGCCGGTCCGGGAGGAGCGGCGGCAGGGTAAGGGGTTGATGCTGAGTTTAGAGGTGCGCCGTCAATCTCTTGTTGACCTCATCCCAGTTCACGACGTTCCAGAAGCCCTCGACGAACTTGCCACGGTCGTTCTTGTAGTCGATGTAGTACGCGTGCTCGAACACGTCCAGGACCATGAGCACGGTGTAAGCCGGATAGACGTTCATGTTGTGCTTCTCTACCTGCATGATGTACGGTCTGGTTGTCTGCGAGCCGAGCGTCAGCGCGGCCCAGCCCGATCCTTCGACTGAGTTCGCAGCCGTGGTGAACTCCTTCTTGAATCGCTCGAAGCTCCCGAATTCCTTCACGAGCCAGTCGCCCAGCTGTCCGCCTGGCACGCCTCCGCCCTTCGCGGACATGCTCGGCCAGAACAGGGAGTGCAGCGCGTGCCCTCCGATGTTCCATGACAGCTCCTTGAGCGTGCTCTTCACGTCGAAGTCCGTGTTCTCCGCTCGGGCCTTGTCCATCTTCGCCAAGATGTTGTTGGCCCCGTTCACGTATGCCGCATGGTGCTTGTCGTGATGTATCTTCAGCTGCTCCTCGGACATGTACGGCTTGAGGGCACCATACGCGTACGGCAATTCAGGCAGGACGAATGACTTTACTTCAGCCAATCTAGAACCTCCACTGAGTCATTGACAGTCTAGCCGCATATGTAGATTTCCACGTATCCCTTGGACCGTCGTTGCCGGGCACGATCTCGACTTGGAAACCGTCAAGCCTTAAGTATGGAATGCACAATACCAATTGCTGAGGCGGACAGCCAGTAGCCTTGGCGCGTTCAAGGAGGTCGTGAAATGATGCGAACGAAACTGCACTCTGCATTTGTCAGCTCGCCACTGATGCTACTCCTGATGAACGGCGGAGCCGGGGTCCAGGTCGGAAAGGACCATCTTTTGTTCTGAGCCTTTCAACTAGTTTGAAACCTCTTTCCCGTGCCTGTGCAATTTCTCGCGGGTTCGAAATCGAAGGCGGTGAAGAAGATGGCTGACAAGCAATCAATCTTGAACGAGCTGGAGAACAGCATAAAGCAACTGCAGCAGGAGGCCGCGGTCGAGGGCGCGAAGAAGGCGCTCGTCGCGGGCGTGAGCCCGGTGGAGGCCATCGATGCCCTCTCGAGGGGCATCAGAGAGGTCGGGGAGAAGTACGCGAAGAAGGAGATGTTCGTCGTCGAGCTGATCTTCGCCGCGAGCATAATGGAGGAGGCGATCAAGTTGCTGGAGCCCGAGCTCAAGAGGAGCAAGGAGAAGAGGCATTCGACCGCAAACTTCGTGCTCGGTACCGTCGCGGGCGACATCCACGACATCGGCAAGAACCTCGTGAAGATCATGCTCGAGGCCGGAGGGTTCGAGGTGCACGACATCGGCAAGGACGCGCCCACCGAGAACTTCGTCTCGAAGGCGATGGAGGTCGGGGCCCAGCTGGTCGGTGCCTCCTCGCTGATGACGACGACCGTGTCTGTCCAGAAAGAGCTGGTGGACGCTCTGAGGGCCGGAGGCGTCAAGGCACCCCTGATGGTCGGCGGCGCTGCCGTGACCGAGGAGTGGGCGAAGGAGATCGGAGCGGTATACTCGACCGATGCAGGAAGCGCGGTCCCGCTCGCGAAGTCCCTGCTCGGAAAGGGAGCGTGAAGAGATGGCGGAACCGATGAAGATTGGACATTTCGGGATGAAGCGGTTCGAGGTCATGGAGCCGCGGGACGCGGAAGCTGTCCACGTCAACTCGCTGCACCTGCTGGAGCACATGGGGATAAAGGTCGTGAGCGACGAGGGCAGGCGCCTCCTCAAGGAAGCCGGGGCGGAGGTCGATGAGAAGACCAAGGTCTGCAAGATCCCGAGCGCCCTCGTGGAGGAATCGATGAGGAAGTGTATGCGCCCCGTCAAGATCGCCGCGAGGAATCCGAAGAACGACATCATCCTGGACGGCCGGCACTGCTACACATGCACGGACGGAGTAGGTGTTGCGACGATAGACCTTGATACGGGCGAGAGACGCGGGTCCACGCTCAAGGACGTTGCGGATTCCGCCAAGATAGTCGACTACCTCCCGATGATGCACATGTACAACCCGCTCGTGACGCCGCTCGAGGTCCCCAAGCACGCGCACACCGTCCATGAGTTCCTAGTGTCGCTCGAGAACTGCGAGAAGCACTTCACGACGGGCTCGACGTACATGAAGGAAGAAGCACAGTACGAGCTGAAGATGGCCGCCGCAGTCGTCGGCGGGTGGAAGGAGCTCAGAAGGAGGCCGATCATCTCGAACCTCACATGCACCACCTCGC
>CALMQK010000022.1 GCA_937872085.1 uncultured euryarchaeote | reverse complement strand
TTCGACCTGTGATAGTAAACGGCCATGAGAAACGCAATGTCTGAGTATTCCTCTGCGACCAGGTGGACATCGTTCAGGTTGTTGATATGAGTCTTGATTACCGCGCCTTCAATTTCTTCTAATGTGGTGCCTTCGGGAAGAGAACCGTGGAAGTTGAACACGCTCTCGGAAAGCGCCATGTATTGATTCATGGGGCCGGTGATTCCAAAACCATTGTCAACAAGATAGTCCGTCATTCTCTCCTTGATATTCTCAGCCCTATCGGTCAGCGAAGTGTCGGTCTGGTTGTAGCTCTCCAGGACAAGACTTGCAAGATAGTTGTCTGAGTAGATCCAATAGGTGTTCCGGAGTTCAGTAGTGTCAGGACTATTGTAGTTGAGGCCTATGGTTTCATCGTAGTTGCGGTAAAGGTAATGCACTGCACGGGACAGGTCTTCGTCTATTGAAGCAGTCTGCGTCGAATAACCCCTCGCCGTGGAGATTGTCCCTGCGATTGCGGAGAGGAGCAATACGGCGATGAGAATCATCGCGAGAACAAGCACCTTTGACGAACGATTCTGTCCCTTCCTGGGTCTATCAAGAGGTATTTCTCTGTCGACTATTGGCACCTAGCATCTCTCCCGCGTGCATGATAGATTTCGATGATATAGCCTTTCCTAGCCTCTTCCTGTCTGGCGGGTTTGAGCCTCGCCTCGGAAAAGACCTTAGATAGGAGAAACTATACGCACTCGGGGAAGCATGGACATCTGTCTTGTCACAATCATTATCGTCTTTGTTGCCGCCTTCTATTTGGTTGGGTTAGCATTCAGTGGGCTCAAAGAAGAGCGGAGGACCCCAGCCAAATTGAAATCAGTTCACAAAGCATCTGGGATCAACTTAATTCTGTTTTTTCTAGGCGTGTATCTGATGGTGATTGCAGTTTTCCTGATGATACTCTCGTACCTCGGAGTTCTCCTTATTTCTAGTGGCGAAGAGGGATGGGAGGGATGGTTTTTGACCAACCTTCTAACTGTGCTGCTGACCGTTATTGGAGGTGTGATTACGCTATGGAGCTACCCTCAAGAGTGGAAGACCTCGGCGGATCGCGGCAGAACCGCGTTGGCTGTTTTTTCAGGTGTCGTAATCATTGTGGAGTTATGTCTCATCGCATTGATCGTCTTTTTTATGGCGGTGGCCAGTCTGGCCCCCGACTAGCCCCCAAGACCCTATGGAAAAGGAAAGGGGTTTGAGCCGAGCCGTCAATCCCTGCTGATTGACCTTCCCATACGACTTTCTGGTTTGGAGCTTGCGGTTTCTGCGCCAAATAGCGCGGTTTGCATCCAGCGGTATGCAAACCCTCGATGATGGCCGGATTTCAATTTCGCGATTTTAGCACTGAGCCAAACCTCTTTTTCCTTATGTTCTTCTAGAGGCTCAATCCCTTTCGTTTCTAGCCTGTGACTCACATCCATTGAAGAGCAGCATGTTCTCCACATCCTGACGGATGCTCATCCTCGTCTGCTCATCGACCTTCTCCGTCTGTTCCTCCTCCTCCTTCTTCCCCTCTGTCTCCTCCATCTCCTCCTTGTTCAGCTTCATCTTCAAGTTGTTGTGCCTTTCCTGGATCTTGATCTCATTGTTGCGCCGTTCTTGCCTTGTGCAAATCGACATTTCCTTCCAACTGCGGATGTGAGAGCCATGAGTATTTTTAGATTGATAATAATGAATTTGATGGCTCTGCTGATGACAAACTCTTTATAAACTTCTAGTCAGAATGATGACAATCTCTTTATATACTATTGGCTATTCTGTTATCAGATGCAACTCGAGGAAATGATTGCTCAGAATCCTTGGTGGAGAGACTCTTCAGCAATAGAATCCGATCCCAAAATCGTGGAATTCAAAAGGAGCAAGATTAGGTGGATGCCAAGAGCAAAGGCATTCTTCAAGACTGATAAGGATCGGATTTACACACTCAGAGGCCCGCGCCAAGTTGGGAAGACGACCCTGCTCAAATTGATTATCAAAGATTTATTGTCTTCTGGCGTGAACCCGAGGTCGATTCTCTATGTCACCTGCGACATGTTCACAAAGAACCAGGAAATCGTGGACACCGTAGATCGTTATCTCGATTTCTCGAAGCGACTTGGCGAGACTGTACGTCGATTCATTCTCCTGGATGAAATCTCCTCAATTGAGAAGTGGGAACTAGCGATAAAACACCTCGCGGACAATGGCAAGCTAGCGAACGCAACTGTGATCCTTACTGGATCTCATTCGATTGACTTGAAGTACTCTTCGGAACGACTGCCTGGACGCCGAGGAGAAGGAGAAGAGACGGTCAACAAGATACTTACACCAATGAAATTCGCAGAGTACGTTGAGACGGTGGACCCCAAGCTTGCAAGGAGTCTTTCCAATGTGATCTTGTTGAAAAGAGAGGAGCGACTTCGAATATTCTCCGACTTGTTCAACGGGCAGCTTGACCCACGAATCGAAGACGATTTGATTCTTTACACGAAGGATCTCAAAGCGATTCTGGACGACTACATCATAACTGGGGGAATAATGCGTGGAATCGAGCAATTCTTTGCGACAGGCAAGATCAGCAATGGAACATACGAAATATATATTCGGTCTATGATTGGCGACCTTGCAAGATGGAGGTTCCAGGAGAACATAGCAAAGCAGATTCTCCGAGCATCTATTGAGAAGATGACGACTACCCTCAGTCTTAACTCCATCGCAAAGGACAACGAAATTGGCTCTCATAATACGGTCTCGAGTTATCTGGACGCTCTCGAAGATTCATTCGTTCTCGATACAGTCTACCAAACGAAGCTCGATGATGGGCTTCCCGTATACAAGCGACAAAGGAAACTGTACTTCGTAGACCCGTTCATATTGCACGCAACAAGAGGCTGGATTCACGGGACCTCTGATTACTTCCAACTGTCTCAGGACTACCTAGTCAACGAAGTCGAGAAGAGCAAGATGATTGAAATGATAGTCGCAGGTCATTTGATAAGATGCTTGTACAACCTGAGTCCAAGCGATGTCTTCTCGCATCGCGATCGTCTCTTCTTCTGGAAATCCAAGGGCACTGGTCGGGAGGTGGACTTCGTCATGAAGCATGACGGCTTGCATCCGATAGAGGTGAAGTATCAGAATGTCGTCGAGAGGCGAGATCTTCAGAATCTATTTTCTTTTGGCAGAGGTGTCCTCGTCTCGAAGAATGCACTGTGGACCTACAAACATTATACTGCGATACCTGCAGAGGTATTTCTGATGTTGATCTAGACGCCTGCTAGAGCCTTCTCCTTGGTCAGGCCGCTGATGCAAGATGAACATCTATCTTCTAGGTGAACCTGGATTTACTACCAGCCCGCTCACTATCGTATAGTCTGCGCATGCGAGAGGCCAGAGTCATCGATGCAATATGTGGAGTAATCAAGTCCTCTGAACGGATACGCTCAGGAGTGGGGGCAATGGCATGCAAACCGGAGCAGCTGATTGTTGCCTCGCTTGGTCGGCTCTCACGTTCAGATTGAGGCTCGGACTCTGACATGTTGAGGGTCTTAGGCTATCCACTTCTCTAGGGCCGCCTTCAGCCTCTTGTACTCATCCATTGAAAGAGGGTATGATCTCGAGGTCCGCTGGTAGCTAGAGGTGACGAGTGCGATGGCGTCCTTCAGGGCCTTCCTCCCGACGACACTCTTCACCTCACTGACGTCGATGTCACGTCGTTCGACCAGCAGGAGGGCAATCAGGTCTGAGATATCCTTCTGTCCTTTGCCAGATCCCCTCCTGTCCGCCAGAGCATACATCTTGAGAATCGTGAGGTCGGTCGGAGAGGCGACATTAGCCTTCATCCCGAACAAGTCCTTCTTTAGGCTCCTTTTCAGGACCTCCTCGGCAGTGAACGGTCCAATCTTGTCATCATACACATCGACCTCGATGGCCCCGTCCTCCAGGGCCTTTTTGAATCCCTTCGTCCCGAGGTGCCTCCCCGAGGTCTGGTTGAAGCCGATGGCAGTAGCCCTTTCGCGGAGGGGAAACCAGGCCATCAACCCTTTTATTGCGGAAGGGAAGATGGTGCCGATACCGAAGCTGGAAAAAACGAGGACCACGAACA
>CALMQK010000021.1 GCA_937872085.1 uncultured euryarchaeote | reverse complement strand
TCAGCAAAGTCCCTCGCTCTATTCCGAACTTGTCATTGATCACCTTGGCCGGTGGCGCCAGGCTGCCGGTCGTGCACGACCCCATCGAGATCACATTGTGCTTTGAGCGGTCGTACATCTCCATGTTGACGCCAAGGACCAGCGTGACGTCCGGATCATTCGACGGCGCGGAGATCACAACCTTCTTCGCCCCACCAAGGAGGTGCTTCGCGGCCTTCTCCTTGTCCGTGAAGAGGCCTGTGGATTCGATGACGACATCGACTCCGAACTTTCTCCAGGGTATCTCGCCGGGGTCCTTGACCTGAGTTATCTCCAGCCTCCGACCATCGACCGAGATCCCGGAACCCTCCACCTTCACATCTGTGTCCAGCTTGCCGTAGATAGAATCGTACTTCAGTAGATATGCGAGTGAGTCGACGGGTGCGACATCGTTCACCGCGACGATGTCGAACTCCTTACCGAAGCCGCGCATCTCGAGCGCCGCTCGGTAGGCGTTCCTGCCGATCCTTCCAAAGCCGTTGATGCCTATCTTCACCAAGTTTCTCCCCATCCTAGCGAATAGTTGGGCTGTTAAAATATGTATCTCTATTACTGCATGGAAGAAAGGGATTCGTCCTGAAATTGAAGAGACGAAAAAGGGTTTCCGAAAATGGTTTGGCTGAGGCCGGCTTACAGCTGAACTTCTATGCCCAGCTTCTCCGTGAGCTCCTTGTACCGGTTCCTGATCGTGACCTCTGTCACGCCCGCGATGTCCGCGACCTCTCTCTGGGTCCTGCGCTCGTTGCACAGGATGGACGAGATGTATATCGCGGCCGCAGCCACGCCAGTGGGTCCCCTGCCCGAGGTCAGCTCCTTCTTCGCGGCGTCCTTGAGTATGTCCGCGGCCTTGGACTGCACCTCGCCGGACAGCTTCAGCTCCGAACAGAACCTCGATATGTAGTCCTGGGGCTTCGTTGGCATGAGCTTGAGCTTCAACTCCCTCGTCATGAACCTGTATGTCCTGCCGATCTCCTTCCGACCGACCCTGGACGAGTTCGCAACCTCGTCGAGCGTCCTCGGGACGTTGCACTGCCTGCAGGCGGCGTACAGTGATGCGGCCACCACGCCCTCGATGCTCCTTCCTCGGATCAGGTTCTTGTTGACGGCCTTCCTGTAGGTCATCGCCGCGGTCTCCCTGACGTTCCTCGGGAGGCCCATCGAAGAGGCCATCCTGTCCAGCTCGCTCAGCGCGAATGCAAGATTCCTCTCCGTGGCATTGGACACCCTGATCCTGCGCTGCCACTTCCTCAGTCTGTACAGTTGCGCCCTGTTCCTCGTCGGGATGCTCTTCCCGTACGAGTCCTTGTTCTTCCAAGAGATCTCGGTCGAAAGTCCCTTGTCGTGAATGGTATAGGTCATAGGAGCGCCGGTCCTGGCCCTCTTCTCACCCTGCTCGACGTCGAAGGCCCTCCACTCGGGCCCCTGGTCTATGAGCTGGTCGTCGAGGACTATCCCGCAGTCCTCGCACACGAGTTCTCCTCTTTCGTAGTCTCTCACTAGGTGAGCGCTGTTGCACTCCGGGCATCGCTCGATTTGTTCAGTTTCTTCTCTTACCTTTGCCATAGTCCCCCTCCGTTCTATCTTGAACGTAGACCTCCTTGCCGAGCACAGCAAGGGTCTTCAGTTCCTTCTTCGGTTCGATCGCAACGTACGGAGCTCGAACAGGGCCGAATACCTTCCAGACCCTACCGACCTCGGCTTTCAGATTATCCCTCACGAACTCTCTTGGACTCGGAGCGAACCTCGCCTTGACGATGAGCTTCCCGTCATGGGATATGTCCTGTACCACTCCGAGAAGACGCAATGGGTTCACCGAATCCTATAAATAGTTTGTGTTATCCGGCCAATGCTCTAGTCTATATATAATGTTTTCCTCAAGGTATTTAAGCTTTGAGCCCCACTCCGGTCTTGGACCGGGCGACCCTAGACGGGTTACCTGGTGGTACATTTCCTGTGGAGGTCTAATGACTGATATTCCGGCGATCCATCCGCGCTACGAATCCCTTGTCCGAAGAGAGAAGCTCGTCGAGGGTTTCAAAGAAGGGATCGTCGTGCCGCAGGGGCTCATCGCGCACGGTCGCGGTGAGATGTTCGACTATCTTCTGGGGGAGCGGACCACCAAGGAAGGAAGAGCCGCGTCCCGCGCAGCGGCCGCTCTTCTGTTAAAAGCAAAGAGGCCTGTCATCTCAGTCAACGGGAACGTCGCAGCCCTTAGTGCTGCAGACATCGTGAGGCTTTCAAAGGTGTCCAACGCACGCATAGAGGTCGGTCTCTTCCACCGCACCGATGAGCGAGTGACCAAGATCGAGAAGGTCTTGGTCAAGCACGGAGCGAAGAACGTCCTGGGGTTCTTGCCCGATGCGAAGATCCCGGGATTGGACAGCCTCCG
>CALMQK010000020.1 GCA_937872085.1 uncultured euryarchaeote | reverse complement strand
CGCGAAACTTCCTCTACCTCTCGCTGGTCGCGACGACGACCGTGTTCTGGTGGGCGGCCTACATCTTGGAGAACTGGACGAAGAGCACGATGTGGAAGGACCTCAACGAAAGCTACGGCGGGATCGCCGCGTTCTCCCCGTTCCACCAGGGAGGCATCTACCTGTCCCACGCACTGCTCGGGACTTCGCAAATGACAGATCTCTGGACCTTCGCATTGCCGGCTGTGATTATCGCGCTGGGCATAGCGGCCTCAAGGAAGCTGTACAGCGACATATTCTCACGAGAATAGGGCGGGTCGCCAAGGGCAGAGGGACTTCTTCCTCTCTGCTAGACAGCAGGAGCGCCTGAGAGTCAGCACAGTGTCCGCCTATCACGGCAGTCCAGGCGTGGTCACAGATAGCGCAACGTGAATGACCTTCACGCGACCGCCCGACGGCAGGCTGAATGAGATCGAGATGGCGTGTCCCGAAGAAGAACGAAAAGAGGATTGTGGAATGGGTTTGTTCAGAGGGCTTCGAGTTTCGCCTTGTTGGAAAGGTTCTCCTTGCCGAGCCGCTCCATTATCCGGGCGGCCTCTGCGAGCAGCATCTTGGCGACACTCGAAGCGTCCAAGTAGAAGCCAGACGACCTCCCCTCGGCCATCGATGCGAACTTGGCGGCCGCTTTCAGGTCCATGCCGGGCGGGACCTTGGTGTCGATGATGTACTTCTGCCCCCTCATCTCCTGGATCGGCTCGAGGATCATCTCGTTCAGCTTCTCCCTTCTTGTGTCCTCCAGCAGGGTCCCGCGCTTCTTGTGAGCGGCCCCGAGCATCTTGAAGGTCTCCTGCCCCTTCGCGAGCCTTGGATCATTCCCGAGCTCCTCGTAGATGGCTGCGGTCCCCTTCTCCAGCTCGATTCCGAACCGGATGACCGCGCCAAAGGTGGTGCACTCAGGGAAATCACACTCGACCATCAGAACCACCTAGTAATCACTACCTTCCTGTCCGTGAAGAACTTGATGGCGTCCTGGCCCTGGCCGTGGAGATCCCCGAAGAACGAGTCCTTGTACCCCGCGAACGGGAAGTACGCCATGGCGGCGACGATCCCCACGTTGATGCCGATGTTGCCGCACTGGCACCTGTACCTGAACTCGCGGGCCGACTTGCCGCTTGAGGTATATATGGACGCGGCGTTGCCGAACGGGCTCGAATCGATGAAATCGAGCGCCTCGTCCATGCTGTTCATCCTCATGTACTGCACCACCGGCCCGAATATCTCTTCCTTCGCGACCCTCATGTCAGGCGTCACCTGATCGATCACCGTCGGGCCGACGAAATGGCCGTTCTCGTAGCCAGGCACCTTGGCATTCCTGCCGTCGAGGATGATCTTGGCGCCCTCCTTCTCAGCGGAGTCGATCAGCTCTAAGACCTTCTTCTTGGCCTTGGCGGAGATGACTGGCCCCATGTTGACGCTCTCATCCATGCCATACCCCATCTTCATCTTCTTAGACGCTTCCATCCATCTCTTCAGCAGGGGATCGGCGATATCTCCGACCGCAATCAGGTTCGATCCCGCAAGGCATCTCTGACCCGCGCAACCGTAGTACGACGCGAGCATGTTCGGGACCGTCCGGTCGAGGACCGCGTCAGGCATCACGACAAGGGAGTTCTTCGCGCCTCCCTGGGCCTGGACCCTCTTCCCGTTCTCCGCGGAGTGCTTGTAGATGTATTTCGCGACAGGGGTCGAGCCCACGAAGGATATTCCCTTCACCTTCGGATGCTCCATGAGCGTATCCGACACCTCATGACTGCCGTTGACGAGGTTGAGCACGCCCGGCGGGAACCCGGCCTCCTCCACCAACTTGGTCAGGTAGTTCTGGGTGATGGGCACCTGGCTGGATGGCTTGAGTATGTATGTGTTCCCGGAGGCGACCGCGTACGGCCAGAACCAGTATGGTATCATGGCTGGGAAGTTGAACGGGCAGATCGCCGCAAAGACGCCGAGGGGCGATATCACGGCGTCCTCGTCTATGCCCTGAGCAGCTCCGTCCTCGAGGTTGTACCCCATCATGAGAGAGGGTACGCCAGCAGCCACCTCGACGTTCTCGATCGTCCTTCTCGTCTCGCCTCGGGCTTCATCGATCGTCTTGCCCTGCTCCTGGACCATTATCCTCGCAACGTCCTCGAAGTGCTGTTCCATGAGTTCCTTCAGCTTGAACATCAGCCGCGCCCGCGTGATCGGAGGCGTCTCCCTCCACGCCCACCAGGCCTCGTGAGCCGCATCGATTGCCGCCTTCGTCTCCTCTCGGGTGGACATCGGCACTTTCCCGACAGTCGCTCCAGTGGATGGGTTCTCTATGTCGATCACTTTGCCAGAATCGGAATCGATCCATTCTCCGTTCACGTAGTTCTTCAGCGTTCCCCAGTCCTTCTTCACTTCAGTTAAGAGTGCCATTCTATCTGTCCTCCCTGTGCGAGTATCGCCGCAACGCGGCCATATCAGACGCATCTTTGCCGGCCATAACCAACGACCAATCAAGGGCGCGCATTAGCCTCGGGCTCCCTAGGCAAAACTGCCCGCTACCCCCTATTCCGTTCTGCATTCTATCCTTCCGTTTGGAAGATGTTCAGCTTTTCGGGCCCAAATCTGCAGATACGTCAGCAAGTCATGGCCTTGACCGCCGGAATGTGCTCCCCGATATAATACCTTATGGTGCCCTGAACGGGGACTGACTCATAGATGGAGTCGGCGCCCCACGGCAAGCAGATACCTTCAAAGGATGCGTCAGTCGAACCTCTCTTCCCACTCCTCAATCATGCGGTGATACCTCTCGTGGACGCCTGGTCCCATCACTTTCTCCTCGACTTCCTCGAACCCCTTCTCGAGTTCCTTCTGGTCCTCCTTGTCGAGGATCTGATTTGCCAACGGATAGAGGACATTGTCCTCTTTCTGGATGTGCTTCGAGAGCAGGTCCACGTAGGCGCGCGAAGACTTGATCAGCCCTTCTCTGGTGGTCTTCGACATCTTCTCCTTCGAAAACTTGTCGAGACTCTTGACATGCGCCCTGCCATCCTGGTGCTCTCTCATCATGACTGCGATGGGGCCGACCTCGCCTGAGACTCCCCTCTCCATCATCTTCTCGAAGAGCAGCTTCTCCTCCTTTGTGTGATGGCACTTGTCGGCGAAGTTCTTCAGGAAATCCACTGCGCCGACGTAAAGCCCCGGGTCGATGTCCTGCCCCTTCTCGAGTCTGTTGCTCGCTTTGGTCAGTATCCCAAGCATTCTCTCGATTACTCGGTGCTCGTTCATCAGGTCGTCCGTTGGCAACATGATCTCCATATCTCCTATCGAGAGAATTCTGAGAAAGGAGATATCTGTTCCGCCTGATTGACAGGATTCTGGACCAGCCAATCACGATTGGATAGAAACACGGTTAAAGGGTTTGGAAGGAGCGGCTAGAGCCCTGCCTTCTTCGTCTCCTCCTTGAGTGCCGACTCGAGGATGTCCAGGCCCTTCACCAACAGATCCTGCTTGATGATCAGCGGCGGGTGCAGCCTGATCACGTTGCTGTACGTGCCTGCTGCCAGGATGTACAGGCCGTGCTTGAAGCAGTTCAGCTGGATGTTCCTCGTCAGCTCCGGCACCGGTTCCTTGCCCTTCTTGGTCTTGACGAGCTCCATGCCCATCATGGCACCAAGGCCTCTGACGTCTCCGACGACCTCGTACTGCTCCTTCCACTCGTTCAGCCGTTTGGTCTCGACCTTGTTGATCATCTTCGTGTTGGGCAAGGCCTTCTTTGTGAGCTTGATGGACTCGATCGCGCCCGCACAGCAAACGGGGTTGCCACCGAACGTGCCTCCGAGGCTCGCCGGGCCGGGAGCTGACATGACATCGTCTCTTCCGGTCACCCCGCCGAGCGGCATGCCGAGGGACAGCCCCTTGCCGGTGATCAGCATGTCCGGAACGCACTTCCAGTGCTCGATTGCGAACATCTTGCCAGTCCTGCCGAAACCCGTCTGGACCTCGTCGTCGATGAGCAGTGCGCTGTTGTCATCACATATCTTCCGTATCTTCTCCCAATATCCAGGAGGTGGGTTGATGAATCCGCCCTCGCCTTGGACAGGTTCTGCTACTAGACAGCACACATCATTCTCCAGGGGCTTCGTCTCCATGACGGTCCTGATCGTCTCGGCACACGCGATGCCACATGATGGGTATTCCAGACACAGCGGGCACCTGTAGCAGTACGCGTATTCGACATGCTGGATGTACGGAACCAGTGGCCCAAAGCCTTCCCTGTACGGTTTCTCCTTGCCGGTCAACGATATGTCCAGGAAAGTCCTTCCATGGAACGCTGTCCTGTAGGACATGATCCACTTCTTCTTGGTGTACGCCCGGGCGATCTTGACGGCGTTCTCTATCGCCTCGGAGCCGCTGTTCAGGAAGATGCTCTTGGTGAGCTTGCCGGGGCAGATCTTCGACAGCTCTTCCGCGAGCTTGATGTAAGACTCGTACGGCGAGACCATGAAGCAGATGTGTATGAACTTGTCCAGCTGGTCCTGGCATGCCTTGACCATGGCCGCTGGCCTGTGACCGCAGTTGTGCACGCCGATGCCTGAGGTGAAGTCCAGATAGACGTTCCCGTCGACATCCTTCATGAAAGGCCCCTCGGCATACTCTAGTGATGCTGGCAGACCGATCTTGATGCCGTTCGTGATGTACTTCTCCTTTCGAGCCATTGCCTTCCTAGACTTGGGTCCTGGCGGCTCCACCACAATCTTTGGACCCTTCAGCTTGTATGATTTCACCAAGTTGTTCCACTCCCGTATTTCGAAATAAGCGAAAACCTCAAAGGGTTTGGAGTGCGCCGTTCGCGCGGGAACGGCTCACTTCTGATTCTCTACCTCCTTGATGGACTCCTCGAGTGCGTCGAGCCCTGCGTCCAGAAGATCTCTGGTGATAACGAGCGGAGGTGCGATCCTGAAGCAGTTCTCGCCGGCCCCGATGGCGACCACGCCCTTCTTCCAGGCATGGTGTATTATGTCATGCGCGGCCTCGCCGTCTTTCATCTTTGACTTCTTGTCCTTGATGATCTCGACGCCGATCATGAGGCCTTTACCTCTCACATCGCCGACTATCTCGTACTGCCGCTTCCATTCCTCGAGGCGCTTCATGACGTACGCACCCTGCTTGGTCGCGTTCTCCTTCAGCTTCTCCTTCTCGATAACCCGCATGGTCGCGAGAGCGGCCTCACACGCCACGGGCGTCCCCCCGAGCGTAGTGCAGTGAGAGCCAGCATCCCAATCATATATCTCTGCTCGGCCGATGGTGGCTCCCAGGGAGATGCCACCTCCGAGCGCTTTCGACATGCAAACGATGTCGGGCGTGACCCCGAAGTGCTCGATCGCACACCATTTACCGGTCCTGCCCATGCCCGATTGGACCTCGTCAACCGCGTAGAGGATGCCGTACTTGTCCATCAGCTTCTTCAGTCGCCTGTGGTAGTCCTTCGGCGGGACGATGTATCCGCCCTCGCCCTGGATCGGCTCTATCAAGGACGCCGCGACTTCCTGAGGCGGGAGGAACTTCTTGAGGACCCAATCATCGATGAAGTCGACACAGTAATAGTCGCAGTCCGGGAACTCCATCTTGAACGGACATCTGTAGCAGTAAGCGTACGGCACATGCTCCACGCCAGGCATCGTCGGGAAGTACCTAGCCTTCTGGACTATCGAGCTCGCAGTGAAGCTCAGCGCGCCCATGGACCTCCCGTGGAAAGCACCTGTGAACGCCAGGAACTGAGGCCTCTTCGAGTGCCACCTAGCAACCTTCGCGAAAGCCTCGATGCTCTCCGCACCGCTCCCGCTCAGGAACACCTTCTTCGCGAAACTGCCCGGCGTGATCTTGTTCAGCTTCTCGGCCAGCTCCACGGCGTATCTGTAGTAGAAGTCCGTGTACGAATAGTGCAGCAGTCGCTTGGACTGGTCCGCGATGGCCTTCACCACCTCCGGGTGGCAGTGGCCAACATTCATCGCCCCGAGCCCGCTGTTGAAGTCGATGTACTCGTTGCCATCGACGTCCTCGACGATGCAGCCGTGGCCCTTCTCCACCACCATCGGGTAGTAGTAGGGTCGGTTGTACGGCGAGAGAACAGCGTTGTCTCGCTTCACCCACATCTTCGCTTTCGGTCCGGGGGCCTCACACACTCTTTTCAAAGAAACCTTTGTCTTTCGATTTGTTTTCAAAATACCCCTCTTGGGCTTCTCAATCGAACCGAAAGCAGACCGCCTATCTTAGGCTTTCGTCGCGGACGCTATCAGTGCAAGTCTTTAATGGTGATACATTAATGGCCGAGCGATGCCCACGCTGCTCGTGAGGTACGGCGAGATTGGACTGAAGAGCGCTTCAGTCCGCAGGAGGTTCGAGCAGCAGCTCTTGGCCGACATTCGGAGACGCCACGCGTTGGCAGGGGTTCCTTGCGTGATCTCACAGGCGCGAGGGAGGGTCTTTATCGACTCCGACGACTGGAGAAAATCGTGCGAGATATTGTCGAGGACCTTCGGCGTGGTCTCGTTCAGCCCCGTGACGAAAGTGTCGAGCGAGGTCGAGGAACTGAAGAAAGCGGTGCTCGAGTTCGCGAGACCGCTGATGTTCAAGGAGGCCGCCTTCGCCGTTCGATCACGGAGGAGCGGCAACCATCCGTACACGAGCCAGGAGATCGCCGGGACGCTGGGAGAAGCCATTCTAAAGGATAACGCATCTCTCGGCATCACGGTCAATCTCGATGAACCCGATGTCGAGGTCTTCGTGGAGGTCAGGGACAGAAGCGCTTACCTGTTCAGCACGGCGTTGCCCGGTCCCGGCGGGATGCCTCTGGGGTCCCAGGGCAGAGCCCTGTCCGTCGTGGACTCTGAGAACGGCCTGGCCTCGACATGGCTCATGATGAAACGCGGGTGCAGCGTGCTCATCATGACCCCAGACCGCTCGCTGGTCGAGCCTCTGGAGAAATGGTATCCGAACCTCAAGACGGTGGACCCTCTGACCGATCCATTCCAGCTTGCGAGGAATGGTGAATGCATAGGCATAGCTCTCGCGTGGAGACTGGATGAAATAGGGAAGAACGGCCCGCTCAAGGGCGACCTGCCTGTCTTCTACCCGTTGGTCGGGATGAGCGAAGAAGAAGTAAGGAGTTTGATCGACAGGATCAGGGCTTAGGTTCCCTGCCTGTTGTGGGCTCCGAGCGATGGCCTGTTCTTCTCCACGCCCCTGCCCTGCGTCCTCACGAGCCCTCTGCCCTTCTTGCCTGCGGGCGTAAGCCCTCTGTTAGCCCTGTCGGATTGCTTCGGGCTGCAGATCCAGTTGAGCTTGGGGTCGGACTTTATCACGGGGTGGTTGACATCGACCAGCATCACCTCGTACCACTTGTGTCGGCCGTCCTGGCCGACCCAGTATGAAGCTAGCACCTCGCAGTTCGGATACTTCTTCGAGGTCCTCTCCTCCGCGATCCTCTGGATGCTCTTCCTCATGGTGATCTTGAGAATACCTTTCCTCTTCGGTCTTCGGCCCTTCTTGATCCTGTGCTTTCTGAGGCCGCCCCTCCGGACCTTGGCCCTGACGATGACGAAACCCGGCTTCGCCTTGTAACCGAGCGCCCTTGCTCTGTCCAGTCTCAGGGGTCTCTCGACGCGGACGAAGGTACCTTCCTTCCTCCAGTCTATGAGCCTCTGCCACATCAGGTCGCTCATATCGTCGCTGTCTGGATCCTTCCAGGCCTCGCCGATGTAATGGTACATGCCCTTCGAGCCGCCCTTCTTCTTCTCGGCTGCACCAGGAGCCGCTACGACAACACTCGGTTCCGGGGCCGCGGGTGGGCTGGCCTTCGCCTTTCGCTCCTTCTTCACGGGAGCTGCCTTGCTTTCTTCTGCCATCTTGTCACATCCAGCTGTTTATGGGTTCACGCCGAGGCGCACATCCCCTTGCGAGACCAGGCGGATCTCGCCGCTGCGGAAGAGACCAAAAGAGTTGCCTTATATAAACCTGTTGGAACGGCATCAACGTGCCGGCGGCCATCAGGCCGGTCACATGAACTGGTCCAGGCTCAGCTTCTTGTCGGTCTTCTTCGGCTCGTGCTTCTTGGCCCGCTTCGCCTCGAAGTCCAAGTCCTTGAAGGTCGCTTGTTGTATTCCCGACAATAGCGAGCGCTCGTCCCATCCGAACGAGTCGGTGACGCGGGCGATTGTGGCTGCGAGCCTGGTCGCATAGTATCTGTAGTCCGGCTCTCCAACAAAGGGCCGTCCCTCGATCCACGGTTCGAAACTCTGTGGAGAGGCCTTGCTGTCCGTGACGACCCATGAGACCTTCATCCCGGGGACTACCTCGTAGCCCAGCTCTTTCAGCTTCTTGAAGACCCTGACATTGATCATGTTCCCGGCAGACTTGTACTGGCTCTCCTCTCTGACGGATCTCGATATCACTAGGTCGGACGGGTCTATCTTACCGTTCATCAGGTCGTCTATCTTGTTCCTGACCAATGTCACGACCCCTTGGTTGTCTCCGTCGAGCACCTTCTCGAAGACCTGCGAGAGTAGCTCGCTCTGGAGATTGAATGAGTCCGTCCTGCGCATCTCGTAGCCTCTGACCACGAGCTCCTGTCTCGGCCAGACCATCCTGCCGACATACCTCTTCTTCATCCCGTGCGAGAAGAACGGC
>CALMQK010000019.1 GCA_937872085.1 uncultured euryarchaeote | reverse complement strand
TGATCGTGTAGTACGCAACTAGATGCCCGTCGTAGTATGCCAAGGTGGTCTTCCCGAAGAGTTCGGCCTCGTACTTCGCGACCTCCTCGGTACATAGGAAGTCGTTGAGGTCCTTGTTCCCGCAGTCGAAGGACTTGACCTGCAGACTATCGGATGTGAACGGCTCGAACCGCAGCCTCGTGAGATCTATCTCGGGCGAATGCGCGAAAAGAAGGGAAATGCCGACACTCCCCGAGATCAATCCTTTTCCTTGAATCTCTCTCTGGCTTCTTTGTAGAACCGCTTCTGCTCAGCGCTCAACGTGAAACAGCTCAATCTCTTCTCGAATTCCTTGGCTTCCTTGGCCTTTAGGGCCGGTATCGGTTCAGGGTAGGCCATTTGTGTTCCCTCCATCCTCCCGTGCATCTGTGCATCCGGATTGGGCGGGGGCGTATTTGTTCCCGAGCGCTACTTGCAGCATACGCAATCACGCTAGTTATACTTTTTCGCTGGCTCCTAGGCGGAGCGCTCAAAGCTACAACAAGCCCATCCATTTAAGTATCACCCATCAGTGAGATATGAGTTCGCTCAACTCTGCAGGGTGGCGTATGGGAATGGCTCCAGACCTAATGAGATGCTGAAACCCCTCTTCAGACTCGGGCCGGTCAAATCTGCCGTGATCGACCACGTATGTGGGCCGTTTCTGGGATTGGGCATATTCCGCCTGTCTAATAGTTCCACCAGACTTCCCAGTCTCAATGATCACAACCGCTTCGGAAAGTCCGCTAGTAATCCTATTCCGTTCGACGAAACGGCCCCTTCTCATCTCGACTCGCGGAGTTATCTCACTAACTATAGATCCTTGCTCGATTATTCTTCGGGCGAGTTCAACATTCTCATTCGGATAGATGTTGTCCACATCTCCCGCAAGTACCGCAATCGTCGAGCCTCCTCCTTCAAGGGCCCCCTCGTGCGCAGCAGTATCTATGCCGGAGGCGAGTCCGCTGACAATTGTGTGTCCCTCTTCTGCCAGTACTCTCGCAAACTTGCGTGAGAGCTCACGCCCATGTTCGGACGCAACCCGTGTCCCCACAATCGCTATTCCATTATTCCCCGGGAATACCTTCCCCTTCACGTACAGGATGAGCGGGGGGTCAGGGATGTTTCGAAGAATCCTTGGATAGCTGTCGTCCCAGAATGTGATTATTCTGACGTTTCGGTCGATGTAGGCACGAATCACATCTAGGTACTTAGCTAACGAATCTTCTTGTGGGCCACGACGCATGACCAACTCCAGCGCGGGATTGATGCGGAGGAGCATGTTGACGTCGCGCTTCTTGTTGATATACGTTTCGAGCAGAGGCCCTACACGGTCGCTGGGGAGCTCTCTAAGTTTAACACAGGCATTTCCTCGCCGGCATTGCCCATCATCGTTCAATGCGGCGAGAAGAGCGACATGCTCAGTCTTCAACACGTTTCACCACCCCTGCGTATTCGAGAGATTTGAGGCCGGCATCTCGAGCGGCGATTACTCCAATCACTTCCTGAGCTCCCGCTGCCATCAGAGCTCGCGTTCCTTCTCTTAACGTTGCACCGCTCGTGAAGACCTCATCCACTAGCAATGCTTTGCCGATGTCGGCACAATATGTTGCTGTCATCGCCCCTCGCATATTGTTCTCTCTCTCACCCTTGCTCAGAGTCTTCTGGCTCTTCACAGGCCGATTGAAACTGAGACACCTGCGAATCGTCAGACCCGTCTGTCCGGACAGCGAATTTGCAAGCGCTATAGGTCCTGTCACCCCTTGTCTTGCTTTAGTCTGCGGAATCGGCACAATTACACCGCCGGATACATCAATGTTCTCCTGAGCGAGCACCTTCACAAGCACCTCAGCGTAGACCTGGGAGTATTCTCCTCTCTCCTTCAAATCGATGATCTCCTGGCTATGCTCATATCCCGTCACCTTGGGTATATACAGTGTGGCTATGACTAGCCTGTCTGGCAATGCATCCCTCAGAAGCGGTTCCTCGTTGCAATCACGGCATTTCCCCCAGGACTCGAAATTCTCTGAGATGGGCTTGTAGCAATGACGGCAATGTGGTGTCGGTACCAACATCTGAGTTTTGCCATCTGATCTGAGCATTGTCGGAAATCGTTGCGGGACTAGGACGTACGAGCTCACATCGACCGAATGGAGACACTCCAGTATATACGTGCATGGGGGGTGACGCAAAAGTGCTCACGAGCCCCGATCCGGGAGGGTCTCCCTGCCGAGTGACTAGCCTGCTCGACCAGCGCCTCAAGAAGCCTCAGGTCATGTCGAGAATCGTACAATTCGAGGAATCGCGCAAGTTCAGATAAGGGGAGAATGAGCCCGAGCTAATTAGCTACCCCCTTTCGTCAAGTTCTTGAGTCTGGTCGAAAGCCAATGAGACTGCGACGCTAACCCCGCATCGGAGAATGTCATTCGTTGGAGAGCCGTTGCCAGACTCGTCAATGTATATCGCGTCGCTGTAGGTCGCCATGATCTCAGGATGGAGCGGAGTGGGGGATCGAGTGATGAGGGTGCGGACTACAGGTAGTTGGAAGCAATAGCGCGCGAGGATGCCGTTCCTCGGTTCAAATCGGATTCCAGAATGGAAGCGGTTGAAGAGACGGTATTGCTTCGCGTCGAACAATCAGGGCCGCCTGTCGGCGGCGGAGATGCGACAAGGCCGTTGCCAAGGGCGTGGATTCCCTATCGTGGCCGCGGGGCTCGGCCTCGGCTTTCGCTCCGGCGATGGCACTAGTCGGCACCGTTGGGGCAACCCTCGCGAAGCACGGCAGCAAGTGAGATCATGCATCTCAGGAAGAGCACATCGAAAGTCGTAGAGAAAAGCTGTTAAAGCAGGTACGGTTTCTCCTTCGCGGGTATCACTAGACTGGGCAAGCGAATCTAGGATGATGCGATCACATCGCTCGCCCCACGGACGTGAATGCATGGCGCAGAACAACCACAACAACTCCGTCACACTGTCGAAGATCAAGAACAGGACTGCCAAAGTAGGGATCATCGGCCTCGGCTATGTCGGTCTGCCGCTTGCATTGGCCTTCTCAGAGAAGTTCCAGGTTTTGGGATACGATGCCGACCCGAAGAAGCGCAAGATGCTGAGGCAAGGCAGGTCCTACATCGACGATGTGCCGAGCTCTGAGTTGAAGAAGAAGCTCGGAACGAACCTCAAGGTCATCGAGAAGGATTCGCAGCTGAGAGAGTGCGACTGCATCATCATCTGCGTTCCGACCCCGCTTGACGAACGAGGGAACCCAGACCTGTCATACGTGCAGCACTCAGCCGACCTTGTCAAGAAGGTGGTCAGGAAGGGAATGCTTGTCGTTCTTGAGAGCACGAGCTACCCAGGCACTACAGATGAGTTCCTAGGCAAAGCGATCAAGGACGCGGGGTTCAAGCCCGGGAAGGATGTGGCGCTAGCGTTCTCACCGGAGAGGGTCGACCCTGGCAACAAGAAATACAACATCAGGAACACTCCGAAGGTCGTTGGTGGAGAGGATGCGCAGTCGGCGGAACTCGCAACTGCTCTGTACTCATCGATCGTCGAAGCTGGCGTGGTGGTCATGCCTGACTGTGCTTCTGCGGAGGCTGTCAAGATACTCGAGAACATCTTCCGAGGGGTGAACATAGCGTTGATCAACGAGATGGCCCTGATATTCGAGAGGATGGGCATCGACACGTGGCAGGTCGTGAAGGCGGCGTCCACGAAGCCCTTCGGGTTCATGGCTCATTACCCTGGGCCCGGGGTCGGCGGGCACTGCATACCGCTGGACCCGCTGTACATGTCCTACAGGGCGAAGCAGTACGGGTTCGTGCCGAGGTTCATAGAGCTGAGCCATGAGGTCAACGAGTTCATGAAGAATCACACGGTGAACCTGACGATGGCCGCCTTGAAGAAGGCGGGGGTCCCGGCTGACAAGGCGACGGTGGCTGTCATGGGCCTGTCCTACAAGAAGGACATCTCCGATACGAGGGAGTCGCCGGCGGCAGGGATAATCGAGGAGCTCACCAAGCGTGTCAAGAGGGTGATAGTGCACGACCCGAAAGCAAGCGCTATCAAGACACATGTTGGCGTGGTCAAGTCGGTCCCGATGAGGTCGGCCATGGACCAGGCGGACTGCCTCGTGTTCGTGACGGACCATTCAGAGTTCGCTGCTCTGACCCCGAAGGGACTGCGCGGGAAACGCGTCAAGGCCGTCGTGGACACCAGGAACCTGTTCAGCAGGGAAGCGGTCGAGCACGTCGGGCTCGTGTACAAGGG
Source organism: uncultured euryarchaeote (assembly GCA_937872085.1). Classification (GTDB taxonomy): domain Archaea; phylum Thermoplasmatota; class Thermoplasmata; order UBA10834; family UBA10834; genus COMBO-56-21. Next base: position 256 of record CALMQK010000019.1, on the reverse strand, counting down.
GATCGGGAAGTAGCCTTCCACTTGACAATCCTGGACTTGGTCAGACCAGCGGTTTTCACTAATCCTGATTCCAGAGATACCAGTCAACGGTTCCCCTGGTCATGTGGTCGAGCATGACCCTCAGGATTCAGCGAACCCCGTCATGGATCTGGGAGACAATCTACTTAAGAAGGGCATCAAGGCCGTCCCCAAGATTATGGTCGACGAGAAGGCCGACTGCGTCGTATCGCTCATGCCCGTGGCCGAGCCGCAGGGG
>CALMQK010000018.1 GCA_937872085.1 uncultured euryarchaeote | reverse complement strand
GCTTGACCGATCTGAGTGCGTCAACGACATCATCCGACCTGCGACCCTTGAAGGACATCATCAAGTGCATATCCACGATGACGCGATGAGTGAAATACTCGTCATCGAGAGCGAGGGCTGCCTTATACCAGGCCATCTGCTCGGGCGACATGACTCTAGTCCTGTCGAAATCAGTTGTCTCCTGCGGCTTCCTCAATCCTTCGGTCAACCATGCCGTGAGCTTCTGCTTAGGATCGTCTGCCATCGATTACCCCCATATCAGAGCTATCACCAAGATCACTCCGATGATGCCGAAGAATGTTAGTGCGATCTCATAATAGAAGATATCATCGTAGAACTCTTGGTCTTTTATGATCTTCATTAGTTGCGCCCCCACTCCCGGTTCATCCTGGATTCATCTTCGCTGACGACCGTCTCCAAGTCGCCTTTTTGAATCCTCAGAATACTATCGCGCAACCACTTCATGGCATAATGCACGAAGACCGGGATCCCGATGCCCATGATGATGAGGCCGTACCATAGCTCGAATCGACCATCCTTCATGTCTTTATCCTCCCCGTCAGGATAAGAAGCAGGACCAAGGCCACTACCCCGATGATGAGCATGATCTTCCAATCCATCTTGAAGTTCCCGAAGTTCAGGCGCTTGGTGTAACGCTCCTCGAGCTTAGAGAGATTGACTGCCTGGACCAATGCCGGCGTCCATTTCTCCTGCATGATGCTCCATGTCATCGGAGGAATCGGCAACTCGACACCATGAAGAGGATCCTCCGGTTCCTCATAATAGAGCAATCCGGCCGGGATGAAATAACGATATACCATATTGTAGACCTGCCTCCAGGCATTCCAGCGGTTCTCCTTCAACCAGGGATACCAACCGTGAAGCGTGAAGACGAAGTTCCTGTCGATGCCATACTTATGCTTATTGCAACTGAAACTCTTCAGACGACCGAGATCTTCCGGGCTCATATCCCTCATCCAGTACCCGCCCTTGGAGAGCAATACCATCAGGACATAGTGCTTGAATTCCTTGATTCGTTCCATGATCCACCTAGATGGGCAGCCAGATGTGGAACCATGCCCATGTGAACATCCAGATGAGAAGATAGACGCTGATGGAAGTGATGCCCACGGTCATCACGTAGAGTAGTCTCCACATGAAGGCAAAGAGCCTCCTGACCCACATCTTGTCCCGCTGGACCATCTGACCATGGAGCTTGATCCTGTCGCTCTCATGGATGGCGCTCGAGAGGAGAAGGTCGCCCTCCGGGGCCGATAATCCCTGTTTGCAGATCATCACCGGGTCGTGCTTATGGTCCACGTCGGTGCGGACCGAGTTCTTGGAGACGAGATAGTCCCCACCCTCGAGCTGGATATATCGCTTATATGTGTTGACATCCTCGGCATAGGCGTGACCGGAATAGCTCAAAAGGATGCACTTAGTCAATGGACCCTTCCCTTCCCGTTACTATATCGGGATGTCGATATTAAAGCATTGCCCATCATCGAAAAGGTATGCCCCACCCCTTCGGGCTTCCCCTTACAACCCTAACCCTCCAGCACCGCTTCTATCGCCGGAGGGAGGGAGGAAGGGGGCCCAAAGGCCCGTGCCCCCTTTTTGGCGGGGTACACCCTTCTTTCGGGCGCATTCTGCGCCCTCACATTCAGATTCCCGTCATCTCTCCCGATCCATGGCTGCTATCCACTTCCATCAATCCAGCATATCCTGAAGAGAGAGTATTCCACGGTGTGCTACTCGTTCCTGGCTCGACGCAAATAGAGCCTAGTCCAAAAAAGTCGGGAAGGTCCCAGGTCAAGGTTTTCCTCTGTAATCCAGGGAGCTCGTTCTTCAAGATACGCCGTTTCAGGCGATCATGAACCCCGCCTTGGGGCATGACTGGGAATACATTTTTATAGAAGCGAGTCGTTAGAAGTGTCAGTTGGGGTTGTCGCACACACCCACCAAGGGGTTACGGGGATAAGAACTTTCCATCCTTTCCCCTAATCCCTAAAGCCTTACCCTTTTAGGTAACACCCGTCAGCCAATCGTCAGTCCCTTCGTCGGAC
>CALMQK010000017.1 GCA_937872085.1 uncultured euryarchaeote | reverse complement strand
GAAGCCCGGATCGACGACTATTTCTGGATCAGGGACAGGTCCAACCCAGGCGTCATCGAGTACATCGAGGCAGAGAACCGTTATACGACAGAGGTCATGAAACCGACAGAACAGTTGCAGAAAGACCTGTTCAAGGAACTCGTCGGGAAGACTAAGCAGACGGACATGACGGTCCCGGACAAGATCGACAACTTCTACTATTACTCAAGGACTGAGGAAGGGAAGCAGTATCCGATCTATTGCCGTAGGAAGGACTCGCTGGAGGCGAAGGAGGAGACGATACTGGATGTGAACAAGGTCTCCGAGGGGAATTCGTTCTTCTACGTTGAGCAATGCAAGGCAAGCCCCAACCACAAGATGCTATTGTATCTCGCGGACATGAACGGGTCCGAACGCAATACGCTCTTCATCAAGGACCTCATGACCGGGGTCCTCATGGAGGATAGTATCCGAGACGTGCACACCGCTGAATGGGCCAACGACAACAAGACAATCTTCTACTCGACGATGGACGTCGACAACAGGCCGTTCAAGGTGTTCCGCCATGTCATAGGTACTGACCCATTGAAAGACGTCGAAGTCTACTACGAGAAGGATCAGGCCTACTACTACATGCGTCTCTGGAAGAGCAAGACGAAGGAGTACTTGTTCGTGCACGGGGAGAGTGCCACCACTTCTGAGGTCCATTATCTCAAGGCAGACCACCCTTCGGAGCCTTTCAGGATGATGAGGCCTAGAAAGCACGGAGTGATCTACGGCGTGATCCATCACTCGGATTCGTTCTACATCGTCACGAATGACGATGCCAAGAACTTCAAGATCATGCGAGCCCCGGTATCCGATCCCGGCGACTGGAAGATGGTGGTCCCTCACAGGGAGAATGTGTGCATCGCCATCAGCAACCCCTATCCATGGGTCGACATCAACAGGGATTTCATGGTGCTGTTCGAAAGGGAGAACGCGATGAGCAGGATCAGGATCATCAACCTGAAGGACCAAAGCTCGCACTTCGTCGAACTGCCAGAGAAGCTCTATCACATTGTGCCTGTGGAGACCTACGATTTCGAGTCCGACGTGATCAGATTCCAGTTCTCGTCAATGGTCACTCCCCCTCGGGTGTACGATTACGACATGCGCAAGAGGACACTTGAGCTCAAGAAACAGGAGGAGGTCCCGGGCTACGATCCGTCGCTGTACTCATCTGAGAGGATCTACGCAAGGGCGAAGGATGGGGTGCTCGTCCCGATATCGCTCGTTTTCAGGAAAGGGCTCAAGAAGACTGGGAAGAATCCGGGATATCTGTACGCTTATGGCGCATATGGGGATTTCGAGGGACCGGCTCCAGAGTTCGAGATGAAATTCCTCCCGCTTCTCGACCGAGGATTCGTCTGCGCCAAGGCGCACATCAGAGGTGGGGGAGACCTCTGCAAGAGATGGCACGAGGAAGGCCGAATGTTGAAGAAGATCAACTCGTTCACCGACTTCATCGCATGCGCGGAGCATCTCATTGAAGAAGGATACACCTCCAGCGACCGGCTTGTCATCAGAGGGAAGAGCGCGGGGGGCCTACTGATGGGAGCTGTCACGACCATGAGACCTGAGATCTTCAAGGTGGTCGTGGCGGAGGTCCCGTTCGTCGACGTCATCAACACCATGCTCGACCCGTCCATCCCCCTGACGATCCCCGAGTTCGAGGAATGGGGCAATCCAGAGGACAAGGAGTACTACGAGTACTTCAAGCTCTATTCGCCGTACGATAATGTGAGGAAGAGGGACTATCCGCACCTGCTGGTCACGGGCGCGCTGAACGACGCCAGGGTCCAATACTGGGAGCCGGCGAAGTGGGTCGCGAAGCTACGAGCGAACAAGACCGACGACAACGCCATCCTGCTCAGGACCAACATAGTCGAGGGTCACTCAGGGGCATCGGGAAGATATGACTACCTGAAATGGTTCGCGTTCATGTACGCATTCATCTTTGACAAGCTGGGCATAAAAAGATGAGCTCCCTGGACGCGGCTCGAATCAACAATCAGGCAAAACTTCGTTGGATCGTCGTCCAGACAATCGGAACATGTGGATACATAGCATTCTCTGCGTGGGTCAGGTGACGAGCACGCTGTATATCATCTCGGCCGCGGCCAGGAACACGCCGCAGACGAATATCGTCTTGACCGCCTTCGTCTTCAGTCTCTGCAATCCCCAGGTCGAACCTAGTATCGCAAAGACAAGCACGACAGGGGCAAGCACGAGGGCGATGGACCAATGTATCTGGACGCCTGGTCCCAGGTTGATCCAATAGGCGAACAGGGCGGCAGGCGTGAGTATCGCCCCGAGGAATGCTGACGTGCCGATGGCCATCCGGGGCTCGAACTTGAATACGTAGATTATGAGCGGGACGCTGACAACTCCACCACCTATGCCGAAGCTTCCGATGAGGAACCCCGTGAGAATGCTCACCCCGGCCCCGGTAAGCCTGCATCGAAGGCTGAACTCGGTCGGACACGAGGTGTAATCCTTCCTCGCCGTGTAGAGGTCGTACAGCATCTTCGTCGCAGCGATGACCAACATTGCGGCGAACGCCGCCTTCACGACTTGATCCGGCAGGCTCGACGTGAACAGTACCCCTCCGACGACCCCGATAAGGCCCGCGGCCGCGAGCTGAAGGCCGATCTTGAAGTGGACCAGATGTTTCTTGTTGTGGGTGTATGTCGAGCTGATCATCGTCACGAAGGCGAACGCGAGCGACAGGGGGACTATCTCCTTCATCTTGAAGCTGGCGAAGAAGAGGATCATGATCGGGACATAGAGCTGGCCACCTCCAAGTCCCAGATTGGAGTAGAAGAACGCCACTATGGCGACAAGAACCGCCACAATGAGCAGCGAATCCAATCCGACGTCGAATGACACGCGATTGTGAACAAATAGACGATATTAAAAACGTGCGATTGTACAAATGTTCGAATGAATGGGCGTTTTTACGAATTTGGTGCGAACAATGGCATAGCAAGACTGAAAAACCCCAAATCCTTTTACCGGCCGTAGCAATTCGTTCGGGCATCGTCGCCAGGGGCTTGAGTTCATGAAACTGTTGAGGGTCGATCTGACAACGGGCAAGTTCTCCGATTCGGAGATCGCGAGAGAAGACCAAGTGAGATTCATGGGCGGCAGGGGACTCGCCGCGAAGATACTCTACGAGGAGAACAAGCCGAATGTGGACGCGCTCGACCCCGAGAACCGGCTTATCATCATGACCGGCCCTTACACGGGGACGCTGGGAGCGTTCACCGCGTTCTACAACGTCACGACCAAATCACCGCTCACCGGCGCGATACTATCAGCTCACTCGGGTGGCCATTGGGGACCTATGCTCAGGAAGACCGGCTATGACGGTATCGTCTTCAAGGGCAGATCGCCCAGACCAGTTTACCTCCTGCTGACGGACAACGGTCCCGAGCTCAAGGACGCCTCGGACCTATGGGGTAAGGATGTCTTTGAGACGATCGAAGCCCTCGAGAAGAAGCACGAGAAGGCCAAGGCCACGGTCATAGGGCCAGCCGGCGAGAAGCTCGTCAGGTACGCGGCCATAATGAACGACATGCACAGGGCCGCCGGGAGAGGCGGTGTGGGAGCGGTCATGGGCTCCAAGAACCTGAAGGCCGTAGTCGTCCATGGGACGAAGGAGGTCCCTCAAGCGGACCCGGAGAAGTTGAAAGAGACCTTCAAGACGGCCACGGCGACCGTGAAGGAGAAGTCGGCCGCGTTCAGCAAGTACGGGACATCGATGGTCGTCGGTATCACTGGCAAGGCAGGGACGATCCCCACGCGGAACTTCCAGTCGGGCAACTTCCCCGAGTTCGAGAAGATAGGAGGAGATGCTTTCGTCAACAATCACGTCACCAAGAACACGGCATGCGCCAGATGCCCCCTGCATTGCGGGAAGATGTCCAAGACGGACAAGTATGGCACGACCGTGGAAGGGCCAGAATACGAGACCCTGGCGATGTTCGGCGCCAACCTCGGCAATTCCAGCCTCGACTCGATCATCCATGCGAATCACTTCTGCAACATGTACGGGATGGACACGATCTCGTGCGCGGACACAATAGCGTGCGCGTACGAACTGTTCGAGAAGGGCATCATCTCGGAGAAGGACACTGGCGGGATCAAGCTGGCGTGGGGCGACCCCGACGCTATGCTGAAATTGGTGGAGCTGACGGGGAAGCGCGAAGGTTTTGGCAGGCTCATAGGTGAGGGGTCGAGGAGGCTCGCGGCGAAGTACGGACCAGAGGCTTCCAAGTACGCGATGAATGTGAAGGGCATGGAGTTCCCAGGGTACGACCCGAGAGGCATCCAGGGAATGTCCCTCGCATTCGCTACATCCACCAGAGGGGCCTGTCACTTGAGGGCCACGATGTACGTGCCAGAGCTTTTCCAGGGTGTGCTGGACAGGTTCACGGTCAAGGGCAAGGCCCAGCCCCTGAAGGACCTGCAGGAACTGTTCACCGTCTACGACTGCATGGTCCTCTGCAAGTTCGGGGCAAGGAACGCCTTCGCGAACTCATGGGACAACATGGTCATGCTCTGCAACGCCGCGACCGGGTTCGGATACACGGTCGATGACCTGAAGAAGGTCGGGGCGAGGGCTTGGACGGTCGAGCGGCTGTTCAACCTGCGCGAAGGCCTGTCAAGGCAAGATGACACGCTGCCCGAGAGGCTCTTCACACTGCCGATCCCTGACGGCCCGTCAAAAGGGGCTGTGGTCAACAAGGCTGACTTCGAGAAGGAGCTGGACAGTTACTACGCCATATGGGGTTGGACGAAGGAAGGGGTCCCGACGAGGGAGGCCCTGGACAAGCTGGGCCTCAGTGCATAGTCTGGACGGCCGGCCAGACTTCTGTTTCAACCCTGCCAGAGAGGCATTATCAATCCTGATATCCGCTTCTCGACAGTATATGAACCCTACCGGACCTAGTTCGTCCGGTGCGTTTCGATGATCGAAGCCAATGGACTGTGCAAGGATTACGGCAACGTGAGAGCTCTCAATGACGTCAGCCTCAAGGTGAAAAGAGGCGAGATATTCGGCTTCTTCGGACCGAACGGGGCGGGCAAGACCACGTGCATCAAGGTCCTTTGCGGTCTCACGAAACCGACTGGAGGCGACGCGACCATCCTGGACATCGACGTGGGCAAGCATCCAGTCTGGATCAGGGACAACATCGCGGTGCTGTCCGAGGAGACCAGGTTCTACGAGGATATGACCCCTCGGAAATACCTTAACATGTTCGGCAAGTTCATGCTCATGAAGAAGACCGAGCGGTTGAAGGCGATCAACGACGCAGCGGACCTCGCCGATCTGCGCGGCTATCTGGACAAGAGGATTGGATTCCTGTCCCAGGGTGAGCGCCAGAGGGTCTCGCTGGCGAGGGTCCTGTTGGCGGACTGCCCGCTGTTGTTCCTGGACGAACCATTCGAGGGCGTCGACATCATCCACAGGAAAGCGGTTAGAGAGCACCTCAAGGAGTATGTCACGAAAGGCAACACCATTTTCTTCACCTCGCACAACCTGCTCGAGGCCGAACACATAGTCGACAGGTTCGCATTCATCAATCAAGGCAAGCTGATAGCGGTCGGCACCGCCCATGAGCTGAAGGAGAAGTATCTGGCTCCTTCGTATCTGCTGCAAGTATCAGACCCTGAGAAGGCTCGCGAAGTGCTGAACGGGAGCTTGCCCCTGCAATTCCTAAAGGTCGTTGAAGGCCAGGTTGCCATCACCCTTCAGAGAAGGGGCGATGCGCCACGAGTCGCGAAGATACTCGTGGAGTCAGGCGTCGACATCTTCGAGATGAGGACGACTGGGACGATGGAAGAGGTCTTCGAGAGGACCGCGAGGGGTGAGACCTGATGACCCCTCCGCCAGAACCCCCGGTCATGCCAGACGACGAACTCCCTCCGCCCCCGAGCGACCTCCCCGAGGAGACCAAGGCGTTCCCGCCTATCAAGACGAGGAAGCCGGGCATCTTTGCTGGTCCCAGAAGGGCTCTGGCGATATTCGAGAAGGACGTCAAGACGATGGCCAAGCACGGCCTGGTCAGCGCGGTCATACTTCTCGTCTTCCTTGGCATCGTCTTCTACCTCCTTAGTTTCGGGATGGAGCAAGCGGTGTTGATGAACATGGGAGACGGCGGGAA
>CALMQK010000016.1 GCA_937872085.1 uncultured euryarchaeote | reverse complement strand
CAAGGCGCACCGCACTTGGGGCAAGCCCCCTTCTCCGATGTTCCAGCTTTGATCGCCCATTCGGGGATGCTGGTGGGGAATGTGGCGAAGTGTGCTTCTGGATATGGTTTAGTGTTGATCGTCCAGACCGTGCGCTTGTTGCGACCATAAACGGGCTTGGATTTCGCGGGGTCGAACGACCATCCCTCCTTGCCCAGCCGCCCCTTGTTCATGGTTGTCTTGCTTCCAGCTGGTGCGCCATCGACACATGGCTCTCTGATCGCATCTTGATCATAGTAGTAAGTCGAACTCTTTGTGAGCAGGAAGATGTATTCGTGGCTCTTGGTCGGACGATCAGACACGCTCTCGGGCATCGGATTCAGCTTATTCCAGATAATGTCGCTTCTGAGATACCAGCCTGCCTCATCCATTTGTTCCCAGAAGCGCATTGCCGCCCGGATCCGATTGAGAACCTCGGTGTCATTCATATCGATGGCCGCCCATAGTGCGCGCCACTCTTGAACCGACAACACGATGAATCCCTGGAGGGCGAATGCTACGCGCCATGGGATGCCCACCAGATCTTTGGACTTTAGACCATTGACGACTTTACTAGGGCGATCCCTGCCGAGTGATGTCGCGCCCGTTCCGTGCTGGGCGGCCTTGCTATCCTCTATGCCACCCGAACATGAACCCACATAAGAATCGCCCAAGTTGAGCCACAGCGTCCCATCATCCCTCAGCACCCGCTTGACCTCGCTGAATACCTCCACTAGATGCTGGACATATTCGCCAGGGGTCTTTTCGACTCCCATCTGGTAATCCATTACGCCGTCGATGATACCGGTGCCGTGACAGATGGGGCAACTGGACTGAGGAGGACCAACCATAAGAGAACTGCTTTCATCACTAGGATGCGCGTCATGCTTATCTGATAGATGAAGGCCAGACGACTTTACACCACACGAACATCTCGAATAATCTCGCAAGCCCCAATAGGCCGGAGAAGTAACGACGCACTGAACTGATTGATCGGGAAGTTCCTTGAGTTTATCGAGTGCATTGCCCTGCATGATCTTCACGAAGAGCGGCTGCGTGGTCAAAACGCGATCCCCCAGTTGCGGTTCAGGGACATGAGGTAGATCGGCTTGCCGTTCATCGTATCTGGCAGCGCCAACCCCTTCATTGCCCCCTGGAAGTTGCGGAACACCACGATCAGCGCCCGTACCTCTGGTACTGCGGTGTATCGATCTAGCTGGATTAATAGTCGATCCTTGGGCGGCTTCACCTTCTTGACCTCGATCACAATGCCGCTGATCCAGAAGTCGAACCGCTTATGGCTGATCAGGGGGTATTCATGCTTGTATCCGATGCCAGCGGCGTCCAGGGCAGCCATGATCTTCTTGTGGATCTCTGGTTCGTCACAGATGTTGCTGATCCGCACGGATCGCAATGCGTCCATGACCGCACCCGGCTCTATCACCGTGGTATCTCCTCAAAGGCGTCGCACGTGTAGTCCAGCGCGTAGATCCGCCTACGCCCATAACTATCATGGCGGCATGGGCCGTCGTTCAGCTGGGCGAACTTGACGCAGTGCTTACAACGCTTTCCCGGCCTCGGATCCTGCCAGGGAACGCCATCATTGGTCACGGCGCTCCCCCCTTGGCGATCCTGCCTCGCGCGATCTTGCGGATGTTAGCGATGAACCCGTTCTCGTCCTCAACGAGCCGTTCGATGCCTAATGTGTTCGGCCACGACTGTGCACGATACGCGATAGCTTGGCCTGATCCCCATTCCTGCCCGCGAGAGAGCGTAATGATGCAATCGTTGATCAAGCCCTCGACGGGATTCCAATTCTCACCCGTAAACAAGTCCCGTTCCCACTTCTCGATCTTGACGCCTTCTGCGATCACGGCTACCGACTCCTCATCGGCCATATCATCCCTTCTTGCGCTTGTCTGGGCCGTATTCATGTAGGTAGAGCGCTTGGCCGCTCATGAGTTCCAGGGGACACCATTTGGGAATGTGATGCGGATCCTTCAGGACGAAGTCGCTGGGCCTGAACTTCTTGCCACTACGGGCCGTCTTGAGCGTCTTGTCAAAACATACCTGGGCGCCATGCCCCTCCGAAAAGATCCTGGAGTCGCACTCCTCGCAGCTCTCGACCTCGATCAGGCGTACCCGCACTTTCTTGTCAGCCCGAATCCTCTTGTCCGACATATGATCAGGTCTCCT
>CALMQK010000015.1 GCA_937872085.1 uncultured euryarchaeote | reverse complement strand
TCATGTATGGAAGGGTGTTCCCATGCTCTGGGATGGAGTAATCCAACTGATCCAGCCCCAAACGCTCGTCGATATAGCGCCAGAACCGGTTGTTTCGGGCCCAACTCCCTGACGACTTCGCGGTCATCGCTTTCCCCTCCTAAGCACATACTCGTAAACGATCACAAGAGTGCCGATGGCCATCAACGCCAGCGCAACGTAACCCGGGACGGAGGAGACATCGCCAGCGAAGAGCGACTTGATGGTCTGCGGGTTGTCCTGCGGCCTAAGGAGGTAGCTACCCAAGTAGTGGACCTGGTCGCCAGATACGGTGCTTGGGAGCGAGGTGCCCACTGTGCCGTTCGATGCGATCACAGTCGCGTAGACCGTGCCGGTCGACAGGTTCCACAGCGGGGATTCCAAGGACAGCTTGAGCTCGGCGATGACATCGGCTCCTTGCTGCACCCAGTCGAACTTATCGATCGTCTTCTCACTTGAGGGGTGCACCGTGGAGAGCGCGAGCGTATCGGAGACATCGGTAACGAACCGCTCCTCGGCGATATAGTTGCCTTCCACCTGACCCACGACCACGAAGCCCATCCCGGCCTCCATATCAGAGGAGATGCCCAATGCGAGCCAACCCCAGGTCGGACCGGAGATCGCGACGAACAGCGAACCGTTATCGTGCATCAGCATCACGGTGAGCTGCGTGTCTGGCGTCTTGTATGTGCCATTCTGATCGTACTCCCCCGCGACGATGGTCCCGTCCTGGTGAATGTCCGGGTTTGCGGAGTACGGAGCCAATATCACCTGTACTCCTTCGAATAGACCCTCATCCACCGAGGCCGCGACATTGTACACAGGAAGGAGCGACATCATCGCCATCAACGCTAGGGCGACGCCTATCCTTCTGCTCCGAGTCCCGTCGATCAAACCCTTTCTCATAAGATGCCCCACCGTAAGGGGGAGTGACGGGGTAGGGTTATACCCGTTCCCACGCACTAATGCGGGACTGGGACCACCTAGAGCCAGGTTTTCCAGGCGCTGGCAGCGCATTTTCCCGATTCCAGGGTTCCGGGCATCATTGTTTATAGTCAGACCGGTTAGTCTGGTCTG
>CALMQK010000014.1 GCA_937872085.1 uncultured euryarchaeote | reverse complement strand
GTCAAGATTCAAGCCGCATTCGCACTCGAACAGAGCGCCCATTCGGGAATCAGATATCCCACATGTCAGGCACTTTCTGCTGCTGCACATTGGGTATTGGTTTGGCGCCAGAAGCACTAGGATTTTCCGACTACACGTAGTATCAGGGAACACGATCTCGGCCCATCCCGAGGGCATCATCACCCGATTTTTGACCGAACCCTAGGCCAGAAACCTTTAGCCTAACACCGCGCTTCAAGTTGCGATGGTTGATTTCGAATTCGAGCGGAACAGCCTCGTTGACGACCTGAAGATGAGGGGTTACGTCACGAGCAAGGCGGTCGAGGATGCCATGAGGAGGGTGCCTCGCGAAGAGTTCCTGCCTGCCGAGCTGAGGGAGGAGGCCTACGTCGACTCGCCTCTCCCGATAGGAGAGGGGCAGACGATATCCGCTCCTCACATGGTCGCCATAATGGCCGAGAACCTCGACCTGAAGACTGGCCAGAAGATACTGGAGGTGGGGACTGGCTCCGGGTATCACGCTGCCGTGTGCGCTGAGGTCATCGCTCCAGACGGTCACATATACTCGATAGAGAGGATCACCTCCCTGGCTTCGTTCGCGGAGGATAATCTCAAAAGGACGGGGTACGCGAAACTGGTGACGGTCATCCTGGGAGACGGGTCGAAAGGGCTCCCGGACCACGCCCCCTATGACAGGATATTCGTTGCAGCCGGAGCACCGGACGTACCCTCTCCGCTCACCGCCCAGCTTACCCCTGGAGGCAAGCTCCTTGTCCCCGTGGGCACCAGGTGGTACCAAGACCTTATCAGGGTCACTAGACAGGGGGCCAAGCTGGAGAAGGAGAATCTCGGCGGCTGCGTGTTCGTGCCGCTCGTTGGCGAATATGGACACTGATCCCGCCTAGATGAACTCGAGGATTCCGGTCAGGTCCTTCTTGTCCACGACCGCATCCGCCTTCTGCCTGACTATGTCGTCTTCCGGACAGAACGCGATGCCGAGGCTCGATTCATTGAACATCGAAACGTCGTAGCTGGAGTTCCCGATGCTGACCGTATCCTCCTTGGTGGCTCCTAGCTTCTCGGCGACCCGCCTGACCGCCTCCCCCTTGTCCATCAGCTTGACATTGAGGATCCCCTTGCCAGTGAGCATCCCCCGGTCGTCCGTCTCGAACCCGTTCGCGAGGTGAGCGTCGAATGGGAGCTTCTGTAAGACCAGGTCGGCGAGAAGGTCTATCCCGGCCGACACTATCGCGGTCTTGAATCCCCTGTTCCTGAGCTCATGGATGGTCTCTCCAGCTCCAGGCATCATCGGAACCTCGTCCAGGATCTTCATGATCTTGGCGGCGCTCACTTGCGGATCCTTGTCCTTCCAGAGTTGAATGTCCCTTCGGATGAACTCAAGATCGGTGATCTCTCCCCTGAGATAGGCATAGAGGGAATGGTCGTTGTTCACCCCGAACCTTTTGTGGACATGGACCCACGAGCTCTCCACATCTGCGAGAACTCCGTCCATGTCGAACACTACCAGCCTGGACACGGCGCGAGGATAGCGGAAAGGCTTATTAAAAGGCTGGCGTGATGGCCCTAGCCTAATGATCACCCTGATAGGCGTCGGGCACGTGTTCGCAATCTCCGAGAGCGTCAAGAAGCTGGTACTCGCTCGACGCCCCGACATCGTCTGCCTCGAGCTCGACGCTGCTCGGTTCAATGCTTTGATGCAGAAGCGGGCAGGCGTGAAGGATAGCAGGGCCGTGCCACTGCAGTACCGCCTGCTCGCATATCTTCAGGAGCGGATGGCTGCACAGTTCGGGACCGAGGTCGGCGACGAGATGCTCGCCGGCGCGACGGCGGCAGAGGAGCTCGGGGCCAGGCTAGCTCTCGTCGACATGGACGCATCGAAAGTGTTCTCTCAGCTCTGGAAGCGGACGTCTTTCAGGGAGAGGCTCACTCTGTTCACGGGCGCGTTCGCTGGATTGTTCATCTCGAAGAAACGAGTCGTGGAGGAGATAGAGAAGTACGAGGCCCAGGAGGATCAGTACATACAGCTCCTATCGGAAGGATTTCCGACTTTCAAGGAAGTGTTGATCGACGACCGGAACAGATTCATGGCCGACAGGATATTGGCTTTGACGGGCGAATACAAGACGATCGTGGTAGTGGTCGGCGACGGACACATTCCCGGCTTGATCCAGTTGCTCGGACAAGCGGAATTAGAGGTCATCCGATTGAAGGATGTCCGCAATCCTCAAGCCCCCAAGGATGGTGCTGGCGAGTTCACATCTTCGCACTGGTATCACGCTCAATAGCGTTCGCGGAAGCCTTAGAAAGGATTTAGTCAGGGAACGCGTTCCTGACACGAAGCAGGTGCGGGTTTGAAAGTCGTACTCCTGAACTACACGAAGGACCCCGACCAGATATGCGCCGCGGCCGCGCAGTCATGTTACTCGGAGAAGGGGGCATCGGAGCTCTTCCGGACGACGACCGACGAGAAAGCGAAGAAGATGATCAAGAAGGTTGTCGGGATGGGCCATCTCTCGGTCACCGAACACGCGTACTTCACGTTCAGCGTCGAGGGGGTTTCGAGATCGCTGACCCACCAGCTCGTGAGACACAGGATCGCATCATATTCCCAGCAGAGTCAAAGGTACGTGAGCATGGACAAGGCAATGTACGTGATACCTCCGGCCATCGCGAGCGATCCCGAGGCGAGGATGCTCTACACGAAGTCCATGGACGAGGTGTGGAAAGTCTACAGGAAGCTTGCGAAGAAGGTGGAGAAGGAGGACGCGAGGTACGTGCTCCCGAACGCGTGTCACACGAACATCACCGTCACGATGAACGCTCGCGAGCTCTGGCACTTCTTCAGCCTGAGATGTTGCAGGAGGGCGCAGTGGGAGATCAGGATGATGGCCTGGAAGATGCTCGTCGAAGCGAAGAAGGCCGCTCCGATTCTTTTCGAGAACGCCGGCCCGGGGTGTTACCGCGGACCTTGTCCTGAGGGCGAGTATGCCTGCGGGGAACCATACGAGAAGGGAGAGGTCCCGACCGATGACGAGCTCATAGTCGAGAGTTCAAGGGCGGACGATTGAGGCGCGTCGAGCCCTACCGATTCGATTGCTGGACGTCCCTGACACAACCCCGGCTCAACCCGCAACGCATATATACGGCCTAATCCTACCCGAAGTCCAACCGGTGAACCATTGGGCAATATCAGACCAACTTACATAAAGAGGGTAGCGATCGAACTGGTCCAGAAGTATCCCGAACAGTTCACGGCCGACTTCCAGCACAACAAGCTCATGGTCTCGAAGCTCACGGATGTAAGCACCATCTCGATGAGGAACAAGATTGCGGGCTACGTGACCAGGTATAGGACGCACTATGAGGCGTGACTCGGTCTCACACCTCCCGCCCAAGCATCACATTTTCGTTGCCTCGCCTCCGCGGTCATATTTACCAATTCCATTCGGCGTGTGAATCTGTCATGACATCGGCTGTCGAAATCAAGTCTCTCACGAGAGTCTTCAATCCCAAGAAGAAGAAAGAGGGCAAGTCCGTCACCGCCCTCGACAATGTGGATCTCCGCATAAACCAAGGGGAGCTCTTCGGCCTGCTAGGACCAAACGGTGCGGGGAAGACCACACTTCTGAAGATACTTAGCACATTGTTGCTTCCGACTTCCGGGAGCGCATACGTTGCGGGGTTCGATGTCGCGAAGGATTTCATCGAGGTCAGGAAACGGATCAACATGGTGTCCGGCGGGGAGATATCCGGCTACGGACTCCTGACGGTGCGGGAGAACCTCTGGATGTTCTGCCAGTTCTACGGTATCAAGAGTTCGATAGCCTATCAGCGGATAGACGAGATGCTTGACCTCGTCGGCATGGCCTCGAAGAAGAACGAGAAAGTCAGGACGCTCTCGACGGGCGAGAGGCAGAAGATGAATGTCATACGGGGATTCGTTACGGACCCGGAAATCCTGCTCCTAGATGAGCCCACACTCGGTCTGGACGTGAATGCCAGCAGGGTGATCAGGGACTACATCGTCAACTGGGTGAAGAACGGGAAAGGTAAG
>CALMQK010000013.1 GCA_937872085.1 uncultured euryarchaeote | reverse complement strand
GTCGGCTCCGTAGTACCACTGCGAGTGGTCCTTGATCTGGACCCAGTCCGTCACGAATCCATCAACGGTGTATTGCCCGCCCGACTGCTCCTTCATGTAGTTCGCTAGCGAGCCCGTCTGCTTCCCGAAGAGAAGATCCCTGTAGTGCTGCGGTGTGAAATCCGACCTCCAGTAGTCGACATTGTTATCCGGTGTCGGCTTCGGGATGGTGTTGTGCAAAGGTCCGGTGTATGTCACGCCCTTGTCGGTATCTGAACCCGCGAATTCGACCAAGACCACGAGGATCTTACCGACTCCCGTCACGGCTGGCGGTTCGGCCGGGGTGCCACCCGCAGCCTCCCTCTCGGCCACCTTCTTGGCGTTCAAGGGGTTCACATAGCTGCTCTTGACCTTGTCGCTCATTCCCGCGATGCTGTTCACTAGCCAGTCCCTGACCACGGCCGATGACGCGTCACTTGGAATCTCACCGTTCTGTATGGCTCCGTTCACATACTTCTGCCACTGCAACGGTACATCGGACAGCATCTCCGCCCGTGAGTGTCGCAGGACTTGACCCATGACCGCGAACGAAGTCGCGACCATGATGGTCACTACCAAAATCGCGAGCAGTGCCTTTTTGCCTCGCGCATTCCGCGTGTTGTCAGAATTTTCCATATTCGGACTCCCTCCCCCTTGGAGTCTTGTGCCGAAGATCGAATACTGACTCGATCCTAGCCTACTGAATCCCCGTCATCATATTTACCTGTTATCTCTCTGGGTCAGTATGCATCCGAGGACCCGGCAATTCTATTGTAAAGTCGGTCCTATTTCAGGGCCCCCTTGGCGAAAAGGTTAATCCCGACGGCCCTCTTCCGACATGCATGCACAAGGTCGTAACGGTCGATCTCGAGAAGGACATCCTAGCGGAGAATAGGAGGATCGCGGATGGCAACCGGAAACACCTCGAGGACCACGAGATAGTCGCATTCGATTTCCTAGGAGCGATAGGCTCCGGCAAGACGCTCATTATCGAGAAGCTGGCGGACATCCTGAAGGCGAAGGGCAAGAGGCCCGCCGCCATCGCCGGTGATGTCTCAGGAGATGACGACTACACGCGGTTCGTGGCCCACGGCATCCCGGCGGCCAACATCAACACCGGCAAGGAGTGCCATCTAGACGCGCATCTGGTCGATCACGCGCTAGAGGACCTGCCCCTTGACGATATAGACTATCTATTCATAGAGAACGTCGGGAACCTCGTCTGCCCCGTCGACTTCCCCCTCGGGTCGAACAAGCGCATCGTCGTCATAAGCGTCACCGAGGGTGACGACATGGTCCGGAAGCACCCCGCGATATTCGCCTTCTCTGACGTCATAATCATAAACAAAGTTGATCTCTCTCAAGCGATGGAGGTCGACCCGAAGACACTGGAACGGGACGCCCACCGGATCAACCCCGGGGCGAAGATCATCATGATGGATGCTCGGCACGGAAGGGGCATGGACGAGCTTGTCGCCGCCCTTGGCCTCTAGAGGGCACGGAGATGAAGATAACAGTATACGGCGTGGTTCAAGGAGTAGGCTTCAGGCCCACGGTCTACAGGGTCGCGAAGGCGATGGGGCTGAAAGGCTTCGTCCTGAACAACGGCTCGAACGTCGAGATACACGTGGACAGGGACGCTGAGAGGTTCCTCACCGAGCTGAAGAAAGCCTTGCCCGCACTCGCCCGGATAGACAGCGCGGAGATCGAGGACGCGGACGAGAAGCTGGGAGAGTTCACTATCGCACACAGCCACGACGGTGAGCGGGTCTCGCTGATCCCCACCGACACCGCCATCTGCAAGAACTGCACGAACGACCTAACCGGAGACAACAATCGTCGTCATCTCTACCCATTCACCAACTGCACCGAGTGCGGCGCGCGGTTCACCGTGATCGAGGACCTGCCCTTCGACCGAACAAGGACCAGCATGTCCGACTTCCCCATGTGCCCCGAGTGCCTACGAGAGTATGCGTCGCCTGAAGACCGACGGTTCCACGCGCAGACCATCTCGTGCCCCAGATGCGGGCCGAAATACAGACTCTACAACAAGAGTGGAGAAACAATCCGAGGAGACGCGTTCAAGACCTTTGCCAGAATGATCGATGGCGGCAAAGTGGGTCTGCTCAAAGGCTGGGGCGGGATGCACATCATCTGCACCTTCGACAACGCGTCCAGGCTGAGGAAGGTCTACCGTCGCGGGGATAAGCCATACGCGGTGATGATGAGGGACCTCGAGACCACGAGGAAGTATGCCAGAATCCCTGACCCCGAGAGAGCGCTTCTGACTTCCACTCAAAGGCCCATCGTCCTGCTGAGCAAACGGGAGGACGCCAGGGACGAGCTGGAGAACGTCTCGCCCGGCCTCGGCAACCTCGGCGTGATGCTTCCGTACTCCGGGGCGCACCTGCTGATGTTCCACCATCTCAAGGCGGACGGCGTCATCATGACCTCGGCGAACCCGCCGGGGGAGCCGATGGTCACCGAGAACAAGAAGGCGTTCGACCTCGGGCTGGATTGCTATCTGATGCACAACAGGGAGATAATCCACCGGTGTGACGACTCCGTCGTCAAGATCAACTCGGGCAGGAGCAACTTCGTCAGGAAGTCAAGAGGCTTCGTCCCGGTCCCGGTGCAGGCCAATCACAAGCACTTCATCGTGGGCGT
>CALMQK010000012.1 GCA_937872085.1 uncultured euryarchaeote | reverse complement strand
CGTCACGTCCACCACGTGCCATTCCGGAGATGCCTCGCGGTCGCCGAGACCGGCAATCACGACTGGTGTGTTCTTGAGGAATTTCGCGTATTTCCCCCCAGACAGAGCGGTTCGCTTCTGCAGGTCGGTGACTACGATGAAGTGCCATGGTTGAACGTTGGAGGCGGAGGGTGCGATGCGGCCAGCTTCCAGTATCTTCTCCAGCACTTCGGGCGAGACCGGTCTCTCATCATATGATCTGACGGATTTCCTTTCCCTGATTGCGTCAAAGACTTCCATACAGACGAACCTTCGCGTAATCAATCCTGAAACCAGATATCTAGTTTGCGGTGGAATGGGACGGCCCCTCGTCCGGGTCCTATCCGGTTATACATACTACGGCGTATTCGTCTCTACTGAGATCCGGGGAGGCGGGGAACCGGCGACGAGAGTCCTCGTTCAAGGGGTGATTGCATTTGCGGCAGGCGTGTTTGCTGTGATTGCACACCGCCTGGCAATAGCTCCTACCCTTCCGAGCAAATTGACTGTCGCATCAGTGACATTGTTTGCCTCGTTCATTGTCCTGGCATCTTTACAGTCTGCATTTATGTTTGTGACCCCTGGACTGTCCGTCAGGACGTACCTCATCTTTGCGGGAATGGGATTGGTCGGCCCAGCTTTCCTTTATCTAGAGACCAGGAATGGGACGGGCTAGAATCCGGCAGTCCCTCCTCTCAGTTCATACAGGCAAGAAGTCCATGCCATGCAATCTGAGAACTCCTTACAAGGAAAGATCTTGAAGAACCGGAAGTGGGCCCAGCCGGATTTGAACCGGCGATCTGCGCTGTGTGAGAGCGCCGTCATAACCGCTAGACCATGGGCCCGTTCCGTGCGGGCCGATGAATGCCCCCTCGGTTTAATAGCCTTTTGGCGCCAGATTGCGCCGATTCTTTTATTCGCCTAGTGACCATACACAGGAACCAAGATGTTAGTCAGAACCTCGAAAGGGACGAAGGAGTTCAGGGCGATCTGGATGGAGCACGGGATCGCCAAGATGATAGACCAACGCATCCTCCCGAACCAGTTCAGGGTCGTCTCGGTGAGGACGTACAAGGAGATGGCTCGAGCGATACGCGATATGACGGTCCGCGGCGCGCCTTCGATTGGTGCGGCGGCCGCATACGGGATGGCCCTTGCGTGGCAGAAGGGCGTTGACTTGAAGAAGGCCGCTGAGACAATAAGAGCGACTCGCCCGACCGCCCACGACCTCTTCTACGCGGTCAATCTCATGCTCACCCGGTGTGACGAGGACCTCGTCAAGGTGGCAGACGACTATGCCGACGGCGTAGTCCAGATGTGCCGAAGGATCGGTGAGAACGGGGCGAAGCTGATCAAGGACGGGGACAGGATACTGACGCACTGCAACGCAGGTGCGCTCGCGACCGTCGATCTCGGCACTGCCCTGGCACCGATGAGGATCGCGAAGCGCCAGGGCAAGAAGATGTTCATCTATGTCGACGAGACGAGGCCGAGGCTCCAAGGGTCCAAGCTCACCGCGTGGGAGCTCTTGAACGAGGGCATCGAGCACGCCATCATCCCCGACAACGCCGCCGGACACTTCATGAAGGATTCCGTCGATCTCGTGATAGTGGGCGCGGATAGGATCGCTCGGAACGGAGACTTCGCGAACAAGATAGGAACATACTCCAAAGCGGTCCTCGCGAAGGAGAACGGAGTGCCGTTCTACGTCGCCGCACCGGTCAGCACGTTCGACTTCTTCACGAAGAGCGGGAAGGACATCGTCATCGAGGAGCGGTCCGAAGACGAGGTGCTCTGTTTCGACGGCTGCAGAGTGGCCCCGAAGGGGTCGAGGGCGCTCAACCCCTGTTTTGACGTGACTCCTTCAAAGTACGTGAAGGGATTCATCACCGACAAGGGCGTTTTCAGGCCAGGGAAGTTCGAAACTCTCGTACCGAGATGACAATGCGTATACTGCGTGAACGTCTGAGAGAACGGACCTCTATGCTCTCGCATAGAGTCCCATCAGCTGGGTCTCAGCAAGTATGTGCCCTCTCATCGCTTTCTCGAGGTCCTTCTTTCTTCTTCCTGGACGCAGGTCGAGCTTCACGTCCAACGCGTATAGCCTGAAGATGTACCTGTGCGTCGTCCTACCCGGAGGACAGGGTCCGCCATAGCCCGGTCTTCTCCAGCTATTCGTACCCTGCATGATACCCTCTTCGAGAGCCTCTTGCGTGGACATGCGCTCCTTCAGTCCCTGCCTATCAGCCGGGATTCCATAAATGACCCAATGAATCCAAGTCAGGATAGGGGCGTCGGGATCGTCACATATCAGCGCGAAGCTCTTCGTGCCGTTCGGTGCGTCGGCCCATGTCAACGGTGGGGAGACGTCCTCTCCGTCACATGCGTACTTCTTCGGGATCGACCCTCCGTTCTTGAAAGCGGTGCTCTCTAGCCCAAATGCCACCCTACATCCTCTATCCCCGAGTCAACTCCCTAGGCTATCGACTTGTCGACGAACGAGTTGGGTGCTCAGTGCGGCCAAACAATCAAGCCTGGAATCGTCATGTAGTGATGGTGGATTGTAATATGGCGGAAATATTCGAATGCAATGTGTGTCACGTGCTCATAGGAAGACATGTCCCAGCGTGTCCGGTTTGTCACCACGGAGGCTTGACCAAGATCGGGAATGTGACTTCGTCACCCGAGGTCAAGCGTGCTGACTCAGAATCACTCTGATCGTCTCCACGCCCGCTCCTCGGTAGGTTTTTTACCCAAGTTCAGGATATAGGCCGAGATGCCCGTCCTAGTGACCAAATGGTTCGGCTCGTTTCTGTGCGACGAGGGCAAGGTCAGGAAGGCCGCCTTGTTCCCCAAGGAGCCCGACGAGATCGCACTCCGGCTCGAGCAGATGAAGAAAGGCGAGGTCCTGAAAGAAGAACAGGATCTCGCGGGCTCAGCGAACCAGGTGGTCGACCGACGGCTAAGGGATATGGGGAAGGTCGTCAAGTTCGATTCGTCGTTCATCAAGCCCGAGAAATATGGATTCACTATCGACATGTACCGAGAGGCGACCATCGTATTCGCAAAGAGGGCGGTCAAGGCGAGCGTTGGGCCGGATGTCCACCTAGGTCAGGCAGTACGCGCCTACGGCGACATCGTGTTCACGAACAACCTGCTTTCGGAGCGGCTGCATGAATGGTACGGACTGCATTTCCCAGAGCTCGAGAACGTGCTAGGGGGTGATGCGTACGCGAAAGCCATTTCCGAACATGGATCGAGGGATTCGGTGCTGTCGCAGTTCAAGTTCAAAATGGATTCGATCGGTTCGGATGTTGCGACGGAGGATCTGGAATCCGTACGCGTGCTCGCGGGCGCGCTCAAAGAAGCACAATCCTCGCGGGAAAAGCTGGAGCTGTACATCGACCAGCGCATGAAGCAGGTCGCGCCCAACGTCAGTTCTATTGCTGGACCGCTCATCGGCGCGAGAATGATCATGCACGCAGGGAGCCTCCAGAGGCTGGCGAAGCTGCCATCGGGGACGGTCCAGCTGCTCGGAGCGGAGAAGGCGATGTTCAGGCACCTCAGGGAGGGGAGCAGGCCACCGAAGCACGGCATCCTTTTCGCTCACCCGCTCGTGCACGGCGCCCCGCCATGGCAGCGTGGGCCTATCGCAAGGGCCTTGGCAGGCA
>CALMQK010000011.1 GCA_937872085.1 uncultured euryarchaeote | reverse complement strand
AGTTAAGGCGGCACCCTCCGACCAAATGCAGCTACCTGTTCTCGTCGAGAGGCTATGATGCAGGCTGCGTGTCGAGGAATCTCAGTTCCTACGAGTCCTAGAACAGGTTGACGCTGGAAGCTTTGAATGTCATCCAGATATCATCATCCAGAGTTATGCTGAGCTGTTTGAAGGACTCTCTGGGGATTGCCGCCGTGACCTGCACGCCGCAGTCAGCCGTGACATAGACGAGCGGTCCCTTCTCGGAGACCGCTACCACCTTCCCGCGCAACTGGTTCCTCGCGCTCGAATCGAACGATTCGCGGGACACGACTATGTCTTCAGGTCGCAGCGTCACATGGACCTTTCCCTGCATCTCGAGCGCCGAGTATATCTGGCAGCCGTCCAAAGACACCACCGATCCTGCGCCTTCTTTGTCCGCCTTGCCCTGGTATACGTTCTTGATGCCGACGAACCCGGCCACGAACTCCGATTTGGGGGAAGAGAAGACCGCCTCTGGAGAGTCAATCTGTACGATTCTGCCTTCATTCATGACAGCGATCCTGTCCGCCATCTCCGACGCCTCCAGCTGGTCGTGCGTGACATAAACCACCGGGACCTCGAGCAAGGACAGAACCCTGGACATCTCTCTCATCAACTTCTCCTTGGTGTTAGGGTCCACCGCGCTGAAGGGCTCGTCTAGCAACAGCATGTCGGGCCGAGTGACTAGGGTCCTTGCGATCGCGATCCTTTGCTGTTCGCCCCCGCTCAGATTTCTCGTCCGCCTCTCAAGTAGGCCGCTTATGCCCATCCTGTCAGCGACCTCTCGCACTTGGACATCCACATCTCGCTTCTTGGTTCTCGATGCCCTGAGGCCATAGGCGATGTTGTCGAACACTTTGAGATGAGGAAACAGCAGGTAGTCCTGGTACACAAGTCCCACGCCCCTCTTCTCCGGCGGCAGTCTCGTGATGTCTCTTCCCTGCGACGTGATGCTACCCTTGCTGGGCTTTCTGAGCCCCGCGATGAGCTCGAGCAGGACGGTCTTGCCCGCGCCCGTCGGACCGAGCACCACCAGAGTCTCGTTCGAGTCCACGCTGAAGCTGATGTCCGCCAGCTCGAACTTGCCCGCCTTGAAAGCCAGAGAATCGACAGTGATCATCTAGGCTTCCTCCATCCTTCGCTTCCACACGCCGATCAGCACCCTGAGAGCCACGAAGATGCCGACCACGATAACAATGATCAGAGCCGTGAGAGGGAGAGACTCGCTGAGTCCAGAATGGAGGTTCTCCTCATAGATGAGGGTCGGAATGACTTTCGGGAAATAAGCTATGATGACGACGGCGCCGAACTCGCTCACGGCCCTCGCCCATGACATTATGGCGCCAGTGAAGATGGACGACAGGCATAGCGGCACCGCTACTGTATGAAAGGCACGCGCCCTCGACGCGCCGAGTGTCCGGGCGACGTTCTCAAGCCTCTCGTCCACTCTTTCAAACCCCTCCCTCGCGGAGTTGACCACGAGAGGGGCGCTCACGAACATCATCGCGACGACGATCCCGAGGATGCTGTCCTCGACTCGCAGTCCCAGCGCGCTCATCTGTCCTGAGAAGAGCCCCGCCCTCCCGAAGACGACCAGCAGCGTGATCCCGGCAATCGTGTGAGGGATCACTATCGGGACGTCCATGATGCTCTGGACGATCCCTTTGCCCTTGAAGTTCACCCTACGGAAATAGCTTTCGATATTGTATCGGCGCG
>CALMQK010000010.1 GCA_937872085.1 uncultured euryarchaeote | reverse complement strand
CCCAGCGAGATCGAACCCGAAATCCCTTATCCAGAGCTTCGCCCAGCCGTTATCCCGGATCATAGGCCCGTACTTCGCGATGTCGAGCGAGAAGGTCGTCACGAGGTCCAACAGGAACATCAGGAGGAAACCCCCGAGTATCAGCAGATGCATCGACCACCTGGTCAGGCTCCGGTCCTTGAGCTTCGAGAGATAGAGAGCATCCTTCGCGAAAGCCGATGTCACTCCTCCCAGCCTTCGGCCAACAAATCGAATCACGCGGGGGATCATCCCGAGCAGCCGCCGTTCTGGAGTGCCCACGAGTCCTCGGCCGCGCATCCACAGAAGAGCGTTGTATACGGTGCCAAGGATGAAGACCGCAACGCAGAGGATGATGGTGATCAGGAAGATCGTGAGGTACGTCCTGTCCCTCACGTAGACCGTTTCGTACGGCAGGAGGAGCACGATGGCGGCGAACGACGTCACGACAGCTGAGAACAGGAGATAGAGCCCGACCCTGTCCTTGAGGTATCTCGTCCCAGACATCGATTCTCAAACCATTCGATACGCTATAAAGTCATCCATTTTAGGATGTTCACCGAGAGTCCCCGGACCTGCCCCCAGAGGACTTCCTGGCCTTGTCGGAGAGAACCTTGAAGTGATTGTCCACGCACGTCCTGGCCGCCTCGACAAGAAGAGAGGTGGTCTCATCGGCGTCCGATTCGACCCCGACCTTCATCCCCACGAGCATGCCCCTCACCCTGCCGAGATCGGAGGCGACGAGCTTTGATCTGGCATCACTCAGGGTCCATCCCCGTTTCTCGATGGCCGACACGATCTCGAGAAGCCTGCTCCCGTCCCACGCCTTGTGACCGACCGTGAAGGACCTGTTCTCTAGACCTAGGACCGCGACCTTGAGGTCAGAGATCGAGCGGTACAGCTCCGCGCGCCTCGATCTCTCCGGCACAGGCATGGCATCCCTACCAGGCTTGTCCGATCCATCATATCCCAACAATCTCAGGAACAGATTGTTCGCCTGGGGATATCGGGGGTGTTCGAGATGAGGCCCGAACAGGACCAGACTCCCATCCCCGTGAATGACTCTTATCACGGCCGGCTTGTTGATCACCATTGCCTCGGCCATCGCCCTGTTCAACTGGAACTCCGTCTCGGGGGTGAAGGCCTTGTATCTCATCATGACGGTGTCCTCTTTCGGTTCCTTGAAGACGGGCCCACCATACAGTGGTGCGACGATGGATTTGCCAGTACCGTCCGTAATCTCGATCGGCCCTCTTGTGGGATGGACGATCGAGCAGTTACCATAGGGGACCGCTTCCCTGGGACTGCGTGCGCTCCCGTGCGGTGCGTCGCATCTGATGTTCTCTATCTTCGTCGTCGAGATGTTGAAGTCCGATAATGGCTCCACAGACGACGGGAGAGGGAGATAGGCCCCCGCACATATCCCGACGAACATACCGCCCTTGAGAATGAACTCCCCGAGGTTCCTGAACCCTTGACCCTTCAACGCATCAGCGATCGCGAACCCGTCCCCGCCCGAAACGATCACCACGCTTACGCTTCCGCTCGCAAGGGACGAGATGAACTCCTGGGAATCGAGGAAACGCACCCCCAGCACACCGTTGATCTCGAACATGTCCGCGAGCCAGGTCCAGGAGTGCGACGAGCCCCTGCCTGCGTATACGATCGTTTTAGTCGTCGGCATTGGACAGGTGATGCGCCGGGAACAGCAATAAAGCAGATGACGTCGGTTTGCTGGCCAGCAGGAGCTGACGCACAGAAAGGGTTATAGACGCCATCGGCTTATCTCGGCGATTGCGGGCTCATGGTCTAGTGGTTATGACGTCTGCTTGACACGCAGAAGTTCCCCGGTTCGAATCCGGGTGGGCCCACTTC
>CALMQK010000009.1 GCA_937872085.1 uncultured euryarchaeote | reverse complement strand
AACGCTGACCGTGGTCGATAACGTTGGAAACGTTGGCCAGTGCACGCACATCATAGTGATTACCAAGCTGATGAGCACGGACACGGCCTTTAGCCACATACCCGTGTTCTTCCTGCTGCCGATCATCGGTCTGTCGCTGTTCGTGTTCATCGGCACGAGTAACCGGTACTGGAGATTGGCGTGCATCCTAGTAGTGATATCATTGATCGTCATGATGCTTTTCGGAGGCAAGCTAGGTTGAATAGGATCGTTTACCTGATCGGAGTGCTCGCGCTGATCGGCGCCTTCAGCTCGAGCGCCGCCGCAGAATCATACCTCAAGGTGGACTTCCGGTACAACACGTCAGGCAAGACTGCCACATTCACGGATCAATCCGCGGGCATGAGCATTGTCGAGTGGCGCTGGACATTCGGGGACCGCAATGTCTCATATGAGCAGAACCCCGCCCACACCTTTCCGGGCTACGGCACCTACAATGTGACTCTCACCGTGATCAACGCGAACGGGGAGTTGCACACGGCAGCCAAGAACATCGTGCTCAGCCCAGGAACGCTCTCCCCATACCTCAGCATGGCGTTCGTGATTCCCCTAATCCTAGTGATCGTGGGGGTAGGGGCCGTTGGGCTAGCTAGGAACGATTACGCGCGCCTGGGGGCCATAGTCGTGATAATCATGGGGGTGTACTTCCTTGTGGCGTAGGCTAGGCGTGGCGTGCGTTCTGGGGGCATTCCTGGGCCTACTCATGGGGTCCGTAGCCGTTCAGGCCACCGCACCGACGCTTTATGCACATTTCAGCTACTCAATGGACAAGAATGTGGTACAATTCGCGGATGAATCAACGGGGTACAACCTTGTGCGCTGGCAATGGACGTTCGGCGACGGCAGCACAAGCGAGGAGCAGAACCCCGTACATACCTACACGGAGGTGCGATCCTACACGGTCAAGCTAATAGTCACCGATGTCGACGGGGTAGCCACTGAAACCACTAGCGTTGTGGTGATCAGCGAAGTGCCCCCCGTAGAGGTGAACATGACCATCGTCGCCATCGCCATGATCGTTCTCGGTCTCATCGTGGTGGCGATCAGCAAGAGTAACTACTCGCGAATCGCAGCCGCCATGATCGTTCTCATAGGACTGATCCTCTGGGTTCTAGGATCCGGGGGCATATGACGAAACCATATTCATTCGAGTACGGGCATACAGGAGGAGGGAGAAAATGAAAGCAGCGATAGCATTGATCGTGGCGCTTGTGGTGGTGGCATTCGGACTCGTGGTCGTGTTCGGGTATTCGACGACGAATCACGAACCGCAGAAAGCGAAACTGACTGGTGTGATCAAGGGCTGGAACACCATTGTTGTGCCAGAATCATGGGTGGGCGTCACATCCAAGGATGTCACAAGCCAGAACCCAGCGATCTTGGCGCTGTCGTATGAGGATTCGAACGACACGTGGCACTCCTACCTGCCGAAGTACACAGACGCCTATGTGTTCGAACTGATCCCAGGCCAGAGCGTGATGTTGTACGCATCCATGGATTGCACAGTGGTCGTCAAGTAGTGAAGGAAAGGGATGGGTTATGAGAAAAGGGATCGCGCTTCTGATCGTGCTATTGATGGCCGTAAACGTTCCAATCATGTTGGCGTCTGACCATGCGAAGGCCACCGTACCCTTGGATCCCACAGGGATGCCAGCGGTGTACTACGATGATTTCGAAACGAGCCTCGCCAGCTGGACGGTAACAGGACAAGCGTGGATCAGCGCGAATATGTCGACTAGCGGATCCCACAGCGCGTACATCTTCGATGGGTCGATCAACCGTACATTCGGAGCAGGCAACAACGACAATGTGACTGTCAAGGTGGAGTTCTACGACTCGTATGTGGTAAATCCATCGAACGACAGCAGACAGTGGCTCTATGTCTACAACGCAACGAAAACACTGGCGGTAGGTGTAGGTGTGTATTATTGGGGTTGGGCACCGCCGGGGACTAGCGGGCTTAATGACTACATTAGTTTCACGAGTGAATACGGGTTGGCCCAAGTCGGGTATGGCTATCTACGTGGCTACGATGTTTTGGTAGCCCCCCGTTCGCTAGGCTGGCACACGTTCCAGATATATCTCCATTCTGGGAAGGCTGGAATGATGGTCGACGATAAGACCGTGGACACATTGAACATCACCGATCCAATCGGGTACGGGTTCAGCACCGAAAGCGATGCCCAATTCACAGGACCGGTTAAGCCCGCCTATATTGATCAGTTCTTCGTTTACAAGATGTGGCAACATGATCTGTACACGCCTGTTGCGACAAGCCCCTTGATCGAGGATATTAGCTTTGGGGGTTGGTCGGTTCCGTTCCCAGCTACCGCAGGAATCTTCTTCAACGCAAGCAGTGGGAAATACAATATGTACTTTACTGGCTACGCTGGGGATATTAGAGCTTTCGCTCTTGTCAATTCCAGCGACGGCATCACGTGGGACTGGCCACATCTGATGGTCCTTGACGATCTCCCGATTTACAATTCC
>CALMQK010000008.1 GCA_937872085.1 uncultured euryarchaeote | reverse complement strand
ATGATGCACGGCGCACTGGTCGTCTCGGTGAAAGGCAACTTCGATCAGGCGCTTGACATGGTCATGAAATCATCAGCAGCACTCGGGATGTATGTGCTCAACTCCGTGAACCCCTTCAGGATCGAGGGGCAGAAGACCGCGGCGTATGAGGTCTGCGACCAGCTGGGCGGGAAGGCGCCCGAGCATCTCTACATCCCAGTGGGTAACGGCGGCAACTCGGCTGCATATTGGAAAGGGTTCGCCGAGTACGAGTCCATGGGCCTAGCCGCAGGTCATCCGATCATACGGGGAATACAGGCGGAAGGTGCGGCGCCGGTCGCGCACATGTTCGCCACTGGCTCGTCCGAACTCACGCCTGTCCCGAAACCGGACACCGTCGCGACGGCGATCCGGATAGGCAACCCCGCGAACTGGAAGAAGACGGTGCGGGCCCTCAAAGAATCCGGAGGCGGCGCGAGGTCCGTCTCGGACAAGGAGATACTCGAAGCCCAGAAGGCCCTCGCCAGGCATGAGGGAGTATTCGCGGAGCCCGCAGGTGCGGCGGCTCTGGCCGGCCTGATCAAGGACCTGGAGGAAGGGCTCGTCGACAAATCGTCGGAAATCGTCTGCGTCTCCACCGGCCATGGCCTGAAGGACCCTGATGTCGCAGTCACTCAGAGCTCCAAGCCCAAGGTCATCGAGGCCACATTGGACGCCCTCAAGGAACTCCTGGAGGCCAGCTGAATGAGGGTGCTTCTTGTCGGTTTCGGGGTCGTGGGACAGAGCTTTGCCGAGCTCATCAACGAGGAGGCAGGCATGCTCGACCATGACTTCGGTCTGAGGCCTAAGATCGTCGGGGTCGTCGATCGGCACGGCGCGGCCGTATCGCCGGAAGGGCTCGACGTCCAGAAGGCACTGGGGTCCAAGAAGAAGCTGGGGACATTGGAAGGCCTCGGACGGGACACCTACCTCGAAGGCAAATCCGCATTGGATGTCATCAAAGAACTGGAATGTGAGGTCGTGGTCGAGAGCACGCCGACGGAACTCACCAGGGGCGAGCCAGGCATCAGCCACATACGCGCTGCCATGAAGGAAGGGAGGCATGTCATATGCACGAACAAGGGACCTCTCGCGCTCGCCATGCCTGCATTGATGGAGCTAGCTCACCACAACGAGGTCGTGTTCAAGTTCAGCGGAACGGTCGGCGGCGGCACGCCGGTACTCGATTTCGCAAAAAAGTGCCTCGAAGGGAGCAGGATACGGTCCATTAGTGGAATTCTGAACGGCACTTCCAACTTCATCCTGAGCAAGATGTCCACGCAGGGAGCGGAGATGAAGGACGCCCTTGCCGAAGCTCAGAAGCTAGGTTACGCAGAGGCCGACCCGACATATGACATCGGCGGGTTCGATACCGCCTGCAAGCTCGTCATCACATCGAACTACGTGCTCGGCACGAGCCTTTCGATCAACGACCTGGACATAACCGGGATCACTGGGGTCTCGAAGAAGGACATCGAGGCTGCCAAGGCGAAGGGGAAGGTCATCAAACTGATAGGCAACGTCGACAAGAAGGCCAAGGTGTCCCCGCAGGAGATAGACGCTGCCCATCCGCTCAACGTGAGCGGGACGTTCAACGCCATACTGTTCGACACATACCCCGCTGGCGAGATCACGCTGGTGGGTAAGGGAGCCGGCGGGAAGGAGACTGCGAGCGCAGTCCTCCGCGACCTGATAGAGATAAGGAGGTCGTTCGCCCGATAGCTATTTTTGCCGGGCTTCGATTCAGGATGTCCAACCATGAAGATCGTGATGAAGTTCGGCGGGGTCAGCGTCGCGGACGGCGACAAGGTCAGGAAGGTCGGGACCATCATCCGGAAGTTCCACAAGGAGGGCCACCGCATGGTAGTCGTGACATCCGCGATGTACGGAGTCACGGATTCACTTGCGGAGATAGCCAAGAAGGCGAGCCACGGCCAGAAAGAGAGCGTCCGCGAGTTCATGGACTCCTTGATGTTGAAGCACAAGAAGACAGCCGAATCGGCCATCATGGACGAACGGATACTCAAGCATGCGATGGAGATCGTTAACGCACGAGGGGACGAACTCCGGAACATACTGCTGGGCATCGCCCACATCGGGGAGCTCACGCCGAGGTCAAAGGATTTCGTCCTCGGATACGGGGAGAAGCTCTCGACGCCGATCCTGCACGGAGTCATCGAGGACCTCGGCATGAAGTCCCGGGCGCTCACTGGGGGCGAAGCGGGCATAGTCACCGACGATCACTACGGCGAGGCGAACCCGCTCATGAACGTCACCACTCTCCAGGTCCGACAGGCGCTTGCGGCCATGGTGGAGGACGGGATCATACCCGTGGTGGGTGGGTTCATCGCGTCGACCCAGGATGGTGTCCAGACGACCCTTGGCCGCGGAGGTTCGGATTACACGGCATCGATCATCGGTGCCGGTCTCAAGGCCGATGAGGTCTGGGTCTGGAAGGACGTCGACGGCATCATGACGGCGAACCCGAAGATAGTGAAGTCGGCGAAGATGATCGGGACGATCTCCTTCGCGGAAGCGATGGAGCTGGCCCATTTCGGAGCGGAGGTGGTCCATCCGAAGGCGCTCGAATGCGCCGCGAGATATCAGCTCCCCTTCAGGGTGAAGAGCCTGAAGGACCCGGACGGACCAGGCACGTACATCGTGACGGAGGTCAAGGTGAAGGCCGGCAACGTCGTGAAGGCCATCACGAACATCAACGATGTCAGCCTCATCACCGTGAGCGGTGCGAGCATGGTCGGGACCCCGCGCTTGGCCGCGAAGGTACTGCAGATATTGACCGACGAGGACATCGACGTCCTGATGATCTCCCAAAGCTCCTCCGAGGAGAGCATCACTCTTGCAATCCCGAAGGGAAGCGGGACGAAGGCGCAGAATGCGCTTGAGCTATCGATGCTGGGATCCAAACAAGTCAGAGAGGTATCGGTCGAGGGCGGGCTCAGCATAGTCGCTGTCGTCGGGGCCGGGATGAGAGGGACCCCTGGGGTCGCGGCCCGCGTTTTCGGGACCATGGCCAAGAACGACATCAACATCAGAGCGATAGCGCAGGGCTCCTCAGAACTCAACATATCGTTCATAATCGACAAGGAAGACGGCAAGAAGGCGATCGAGGCTTTGCACGACGATTTCAACCCTGGTGAATGAGATGGTGCAACGTAAGGTCGCGCTCAGGAGTGACTCCATGAAGAAGGGCATGGCCAGGGCGCCTGCTAGAGGGCTCTTGCGAGCGCTGGGCATGAAGGACGAGGATTTCGAGAAGCCCATGATCGCGGTCGCGAACTCGTTCAGCACCATCGTCCCGGGCCACATGCATCTCAACAAGCTCGCGGAGGAAGTCAAGAAAGGTATCCAGCAGGCCGGTGGGACGGCCTATGAGTTCGGCGTCCCGGGCATCTGCGACGGCATCGCGATGGGCCTGGAGGGGATGAGGTACTCCCTGCCGTCCCGGGAGATCGTCGCGGACACCGTGGAATCGATGGTTGAAGCGCATGTCGCGGATGGCTGGGTTGGCATCACGAACTGCGACAAGATCACTCCGGGGATGCTGATGGCGTGCGGCAGGGTCAACATACCCGCGGTCATCCTTACGGGTGGGCCGATGGTACCTGGCATCTATCGGGACAAGAGGCTGGATGTCATCTCGATATTCGAAGCCGTGGGAGAACTCAAGGCTGGCAAGATCACGGACGCCGATTTCCTGGAGATCGAGAAGAGGGCGTGCCCTGGGCCTGGATCGTGCTCAGGCCTGTTCACTGCCAATACGATGGCGTGTTTGACAGAGGCCATGGGACTGAGCCTGGAGGGCTGCGCGACATCGCATGCGATCTCCAAGGAGAAACTGGAGATCGCCCGGAAGACAGGGGTGCTCGCGGTCGAGGTCGCATTGGATGGACGGAAGCCCAGGGATTTCGTCACGAAGGCAAGTTTCGAGAACGCAGTGAGGGTGGACAACGCGATAGGCGGCTCGACGAACACCTGCCTGCATCTGATCGCCATCGCGAAGGAGTTCGACATCGATCTTGAGCTGGACCTGTTCGACAAGATATCGAAGGACACGAAACACATCGTGGCACTGAAGCCCGGCGGTGAGCATTTCATGATAGATCTCGATGCGGCGGGGGGCATTCCCGCGGTTCTCTCCAGACTCGCTCCGAAGCTGAAGGACGCGAGGACGGTCGAGGGCAGGAGCATCCTCGATGTGGCGAAGGCCGCGAAGGTCAAGGATCCGCAGGTCGTGCGCGGGCTGGACAGAGCGTACCACGAGGAGGGAGGCATCTGCATACTCTGGGGGAACCTGGCAGAGGAGGGCTGCGTCGTGAAGCAGTCCGCCGTACTCTCATCGATGCGCAAGTTCGAGGGACCGGCCAGGGTCTTCGACTCGGAAAGGGAAGCGACCGACGCCACGCTCGAAGGGAGAATCAAGCCCGGAGATGCGGTCGTGGTCAGGTACCAAGGGCCGAAGGGCGCACCTGGAATGCCGGAAATGCTGAGCCTGACGGCGATAATCGCAGGCATGGGGCTGATCGAATCAGTGGCGCTCATCACCGACGGCAGGTTCTCAGGAGGCACGAGGGGGCTGTCGATAGGCCACGTGTGCCCGGAAGCGTATGTCGGAGGCGCCCTCGCGGCGATCAGGGACAAGGACATCGTCAGGATCGACCTGGACTCAAGGGAGATCGAGGTGCTCCTCTCGCAGAAGGAGGTCAAAGCGCGCCTTCGCGACAGGAAGATCCCTGGGACGAAGACGACGGGCTACCTCAGAAGGTATAGGGAACAGGTGGGATCCGCCAGCTGTGGCGCGATCTTAGGGTAACCCAGCCCCGTGCTCTGGTCCGGGTTCGGAAAGGTTCTTGACCTCACAAAGGATTGCCTTGGATGCAGTATAACCGCACTTCGGTGGTCAATGGTGGATCAAACAGATCTAGCGTTTCGAATACTCCCTGCGGCCGTTGGGCTCGTCCTCGTGGCGTACGCGGCCTACCAGGTACGCAAGATGAAGATCAGCTACTTCCACGTGGTCACAAGTTGGTTCGTAGCTCT
>CALMQK010000007.1 GCA_937872085.1 uncultured euryarchaeote | reverse complement strand
AACGGAGTCGACCAACGTGGACCTCGAGCAGAACACGCTCGCGACCTACAACGCTCTCGAGTCCGCCCGAAGATGCGACATCAAGAGCTTCGTGTTCTCCTCGACATCGACCGTATACGGCCGTGCGAAAATCGTTCCAACCCCCGAGGATGCTGGACCATGCCTCCCGATCTCCCTCTACGGCGCATCGAAGCTTGCGTGCGAGGGGCTGGTGTCTGCCTACGCGGAACTCTACGGCATCAAGAGCTGGATCTACCGGTTCGCGAACATCATCGGCCATCGCAGTACTCACGGGATCATCCCCGACATGATCGAGAAACTGAACAGGGACAGGAGGACGCTCGAGGTGCTTGGCGACGGCAAGCAGAGGAAGTCCTACCTGATGGTCGAGGAGTGCGTCGACGCCATGGTCTTCGGGTTCAAGCACGCGAAGGACAGGCTGAACTACTTCAACCTCGGAGCTGCCGACCAGATAGCCGTCAAGAGGATCATCGATATCATCGTCGAGGAAGCGAAGCTCAAGGACACCAGGATCAGGTACACGGGCGGGGAGAGCGGCTGGAAGGGCGACGTCCCCAGGTTCCTGCTCGATGTGAAGAAGATGGCCAAGCTCGGATGGAAGGCCAAGCACACCAGCGAGGAGGCCATCAGGGAGGCGACGCGCATCGTCATCGCCGAGAGACTGAAGCCGGAAACGACCTGGAGGAATGTCCAGGTCCAGTGAGCCCGACTACGGCTTCCCGGGCTTCTTCTTAGTTGGTCTGGGGTCCTCAGCTGGGGAATCGTCAGAGCCGGCCTTGGCCGGCCAGTGAACTGCAGCCGGAACGGGCTCCGCCTTTCCCCTCACCGCGAAGCCCTTCCCCTCTCCAAGCGCCCTCTTGTCCGTCAGCAGGAATGCGAGGGCCGTGCCCAGGACCATCACTATCGCGCTTATCAGGAATATGATCTGATACGCCACGTCGGACGTAGTGGTCACCGACGGCCCTGGTGGATTCAAGATGGTGGTCTCGTGCGACGCGATTATGACAGCGGCAACGGCCGGGCCGACAACGCCTCCGACCGTCCTGATGATCATGTTCATCGCGCTCGAGATGGCCGTCTCCACCTGAGGCGTCGAGATGATGAGCATGTTGATGCTGCCGACCATTGCAAAGCTCAGGCCTCCGCTCATGATCGTTATCCCGATCGTGATATCCATCTTGGTCGCGTGGTTGTAATAGAGATAGATGAACCCGAGTATGGGGATGGCCATTCCCGCCACTACGGGCCATTTCGGCCCGTTCCTCTTCACCAGGAGGCCCACAGTGGGGCCCAGTATGAGCGACGTGATGGACGCGGGGAGCAAGAGGATCCCCGTGTTCAGGGGCGACAGGCCGAACTTGAACTGGGCGATTATCGCGATGACCGACTGACCGCCGAACATCCCGAAACCGATTATGAACGCGACCACGTTGATGAGAGCGATGTCTCTGTTCCTCAGGAGCGAGGGCCTGATCAGCGGGTATTTTGCCCTCAACTGCTGGGCGGAGAACAGCACGATCGCTACCACGGAAACAGCGAACAGGAGAAGGATGATCGGGCTAGTCCAGCCTCGGTCGTCCCCTTCCGTTACGGCCACCAAGAATGACATCAGCGCCAATCCGAGGAAGCCCGCGCCGACATAGTCGACTTTCGCCTTCATACGCACTGGCGACTCTTTGATCTTGAACGCGACGAAGGCAGTGGCGATGAGCGCGAACGGGACGACCGTGTGGTAGGTCCACTGCCAGCCCCATCTATCAATGACGAACCCACCAAGGACGAACCCCACTGCGGTCCCGACGCCGAACATGGCCGATATCACTCCCTGGGCGACCGCAATCCTCTCAACAGGGAACTCGTCCCTGATGATCGAGAACGCCAGAGGGAACATGCACATGCCCATGCCCTGGACGGCCCGGAACCCCAGCATCACGTAGAAGGAACTCGAGATGTCCCTAGAGAAGCCTGTACACGTGACCGCAATGCTGTAGATCAGCATCGCGATCGTGAGCATCTTCTTCTTGCCGTAGATGTCCCCGAGCTTCCCGAAGACAGGGATCGCGACGGCACCCACGACCAGGTATATCGTTATGATCCAGTACGCGAGCGGCAGATCACCTGGATAGTTCAGGTTGAATGAGATCATGACTTTCTCGAGCGATGGGAAGGCCATCGCCTCGACGTACATCACCATTATCGCGATCGAGGCGAGGACGAGGAGCACCATCGTCGGGTAGTTCCTGCCCAGTCCGGTCACTTCTTTGTCTTGCGCCATGAGTGGGCCTCCGAACAATCGGAGGGATATAAAACCATCAGGATAAACGGCCCAATGCGAACCTATCGACCATACATCCGGCTTTAATCTTGGCCGTTAACGCTTGGAAGGAGAACTCAGGTCGCGATCGGCAAGCGGGGCTAGGTCCGTCTCAACGAAGGGCGTCCAAAGCGCCTCCAAACCCGCCTGCGACCAAGTGTATTAGTAACAGTTCACCTTACACTCAACAAATCCAAGGCTGAGGGCGCGAAATGGAACACTGGCTCTGACGAGCCTCCTCCAAACGCGCCGCTCCAGCCATTGGGGGCATCAGATGATCCAGAGCGTCAAGAACAAAGCAAAGCTGAAGGTACTGACGGATGATCAGGTAGACCGCATCCACGAGGCTTCGCTCAAGATACTGGAGCGGACCGGTATCAGGATCGACAGCGAGGATGCGCAGAAGCGGCTTTTTAAGAACGGGGCTGCGAGACACCCGACCAGGAAGAACGTGCTGACGTTCCCGAGGAGCATGGTCGAGGAATCCATCAAGAAGGTCCCTAGGTACGGCAAGTACTTCGCCCGCGACCCGAAGAACGATGTGACCTTCGACGGCGAGACCACTTTTGCACACACAGAGGGCGGGAACCCGAACTTCATGGACCTCGAGACGGGGGAGATCAGGAGGTCGACCTTCAACGACCTCGCTGAGGCGTCCAGGGTCATCGACACGCTCGATTACTGTTCGACGGCGGGCAACCTCGTCGTGGCGACGGACGTGCCCGGCCCAATCCTCGTGATCAAGACGATGGAAGCGATGATGAAGAACACGACCAAGTCCTGCTCGGGCTACGCGCTAAAGAAGGAAGAGGTCGACGCGCAGGTCAGGATGTGGTCGGTCGTCGCAGGTGGAGTTGAGCAGCTGAGGAAGAGACCTTTGCTCGGGATCTACGGATCGCCCAGCAGCCCGCTCACATACGACTCGCACGTTTGCGACATCATGCTCAGGGCAGCGGAGTACGGACTGCCAGTGGACATCGTCCCGTGCCCCATCTTGGGCGGGACCGCGCCGATCACTCTGTCGGGCGGCCTGGCACAGCAGAACGCGGAGCTACTCGGCGGCGTGATGCTCATCCAGACCGTGAGCACGAAGATGCCAATCATGTACTGCGGCAGGCTGAGCATCTTGGACCTGAGGACAGGCAGTAACATATGGGGCGTGCCTGAGATGGCAATGGTCTCCGCAGCAACGGTGCAGATAGC
>CALMQK010000006.1 GCA_937872085.1 uncultured euryarchaeote | reverse complement strand
GCCCCGGCCTGATAGACGTCGACGATGAACTGGTCGCGTAGCTTGCCATCCAGGATCTCTTTGCACGCTTCGATGATGGCACGGCCGATCTTGGGCTCGAGCCAACCCACATCCATGTTCGCCATCGCCGCGGCCTTCTTGACCATCGCGTAGGCGTTGACGAACTCCGGTCTCGCCGTTATGCCGCTGATCGGGAAGTTCTCCTTGGCCCTGAGGGTCTGGATCCCGTAGTAGGCATCAGCCGGTACTTCGCGTTCTCCGAGCGAGTCCCTTTCGGTCCTGGTCTTCATCAGCATCAGCAGTCGAGGATTTCGGTGCCCCGTATTTCTAGGTATGCACGCGTGGAGGACCTGCTGGATAGGGGTCCCATGGCATCCTCTGAAGCCCGCGGGAAACAGCAAATACCCCCCTCGGCATTATGGAGGCAAGGCACACGCCCTAGAGATTCTGAGATCTATCCCAGGTGGTGAGAGGCGTGTCCAAGAAAGTTGCAACAAAGAAAGAGAAGCCTCGAGCGCATGTTGATGTGAAAGCGAAGTACTGCTCGATGATGAAGAAGTCCAAGAGGCTCCACACGAAAGCCTTGGACGTGCTTCCAGGCGGAGTCGAGAGCAACTTCAGATTAATGGAGCCGTTCCCCTTCTATGCCGCCTACGCGGATGGGTCGAAGCTCTACGATGTGGACGGGCACGAGTACATCGACTATCTCCTGAGCCAAGGGGCCATCATGCTCGGCCATCGCAGAAAGGAGATCATGCAGGCCGTCCAAGCGCAGGTCCAGAAAGGGGCGAACTTCGCGGTGCCTACCGAGCTCTGCCTTGAGGTCGCGAAGAGGATAACCAGCTACGTGCCAAGCGTGAAGAGGGTCCGGTTCACCAATTCCGGCACCGAAGCGACGATGCACGCGATCAGGACCGCCAGGGGATTCGCGGGAAAGGACAAGATCGCAAAGGCCGAGGGAGGATACCATGGCGTCCATGACTCCGTCCTCTGGGGCCTCTGGGGTCCGCCGGAGGAGATGGGGCACGAGAGGAGACCGAAGACCGCATCGTTCTCGCGCGGCGTCCCGAAGTCCATCGCTGACACCGTGTGTGTCTTCCCGTTCAACGACATAGAGGCCACCTACGACATCCTCCACAAGGAGAGGGAGAACCTGGCAGCTGTGATCACGGAGCCGATTCTCGCGAACGTGGGGGTCCTGATGCCCAGGGACCACTACCTGAACGAGCTGAGGAAGATCACCAAGGAGCTGGGCATCCTATTGATATTCGATGAGGTTGTCACCGGATTCAGGGTGTCGAGGGGGGGGGCCCAGGAGCTGTTCCATGTCAAGCCCGACCTCACGACCTTCGGCAAGGCACTCGGAGGAGGATTCCAGCTCGCAGCGTTCGGCGGCAGGAAGGACATCATGGATGAGCTCGTGGAGGAGAAGGAGGAATGGCCGCATGTGACCTTCCACGGAGGTACCTACAATGCCCATCCCGTCAGCATGGCCGCCAGCGCGGCCACGCTAAAGGTCCTCGAGG
This sequence comes from uncultured euryarchaeote, assembly GCA_937872085.1. Lineage (GTDB taxonomy): Archaea > Thermoplasmatota > Thermoplasmata > UBA10834 > UBA10834 > COMBO-56-21. The sequence continues at coordinate 2,282 of CALMQK010000006.1, read as the reverse complement.
ACGACAGGGTGTACTCGAACCTGGACAGGCTCGCGAACAACCTGTTCCCGGCGATGCAGGAGCAGCTCGATGATCTGCACATCACCGCCGAGGTTGCCAGCTGCGGGTCGATGGCCCAAATATTCTTCGGCGCGAAGGACGTCAGGACGGCCAGACAGGCAGATGGAACCGATTGGGACAAGCTTGGCAAATGGTGCATGCACTGTCTCGTGCACGGGGTGATGTTCGGACATCCGCACGGAGAGAAGATGTTCATATCCGACGCGCACACGTGCGAGGACATCGAGAGATCCCTAGAGGTGGCGGAGGATGGCTTCAGAGCAGTCATGTGACTCGACGGCGCCTACGTCGAAAGGTTATAGCCCCACATGCGCGATGCTTGCGATAGGTGAAGGACTTGGTGAACGAATTGATCCACACCCATCTCAAGCACGAAGGCGGTTACAAGTTCAGCGTGACCTTTGACGAACTGCCGGGGACGTTTCACGCAGACGAGGTGGCGCCCTTGGGGAAGGGGTGGGGACCGAGCCCCGCGATGATGCTCTCGTCGGCCGTGGGTCATTGCCTGAGCTCGAGCTTGCTCTTCTGCCTGGAGAAGTCCAAGGTCCCTGTCAAGGACGTAGCAACGGATGTCGAGACCTCGCTCAGGCGGAACGAGAAGGGCAGATGGCGAGTTGGTGACATTAAGGTCAGATTAAATGTGACAGTTAGCGATTCTGACAAAGAAAAGCTCGATAGATGCAAAGGCATGTTCGAGGACTTTTGCATAGTCACGGAGAGCGTCCGAGAGGGCATCAAGGTCGATGTCAAAGTGGAGAAGGATTGAACCGGACGGATGGATACAATGCCGATGTTGGGTCTGAAGGAAAGGGACTTCCTCACAAAGGAGTTCTCGCAGAAGCTCGTGAACGACGTCAAGCTGGTGGTATTCACTCAGGAGGTGCCCTGCGTATACTGCAAGGAGACCGTCGAAGTGTGCCAAGAAATAGCCAGCGTGAACTCCAAGGTCAAGGTCGAGATCTACGACTATGTCAAGGACCAGATGAGGGCGAAGGAGCTGAGGGTCGACAAGATACCAGCAATAGCAGTGATCGGTGCGAAGGACTACGGAGTAAGGTTCTACGGCATCCCGTCCGGTTACGAGTTCACTTCCCTCATCGGCTCGATACTCGACGTATCGAAGGGGGACAGCGGTCTGTCGCCCAAGAGCAAGGACCTCCTCAAGACGCTTGACCGCCCGATCCACATCCAGGTCTACGTCACGCCGACATGTCCGTTCTGCCCCACGGCGGTACGACTGGCACATCGATTGGCGATCGAGAGCGATTTCATCTGGGCGGACATGGTCGAGTCCAACGAATTCGTGCCGCTCGCCCAGAAGTACGGTGTCATGGGCGTGCCAAAGACGATCATAAACGAGCGCCAGGAGATCGGCGGCGTCGTTCCGGAGGACCTGTTAGTCCTCCATGTCCTGAACGCGAGCAGAGAGCAGGAGCCGCTGCAGCCGAGGTAGAATTCATCTATCCCTGGGGTGTTCCTCGTGCCGTTGTCCAAAGCGGAGCTGCAGAAGCTGAAGGAGATCATGAAGGTCCTCTCGGGGATCAAGGGCGTGAAGCACTCGTTCTACCTGACGAAGGAGATGCGAGAGGGACTGGCCGAGCTCGAGAGAAGATATCCGTCCATAGGTCCCCTTACCGTCCAGAACGAAGGCATCCTCGCATGCCTGCGTAGCGAGCATGTCGCGTGCATAATCAAGGACAAGACCTTCAGAGGACCTCCGCATCCGACCGTCGTGCTAGTGAACGACAGCGGCGAAGTGATAGGAAGGGAGCTTCTGCCAGGCGAGAAGCAGCCCAAGGGACCAGGGAAGACATTGATGCTGGGCCAGGACTTCGTCGTTTTCGCAGACAAGAGGGCCTCGAAGGGCGCGCGGTTCGTGCTGCCGCCGGTCCCCTTCAAGGAGGTCGAGGAGATGAGGGGGACCTGCAGGGTGTTATCGTCAAGTCCCTCGACGCCCGGAGACTTCTACCTCAGGAAGAAGGCGAGGATCGAGGACGACCCGAAGCTGGCATCGATCCTGATCGGGTTCGACCTCAGCTAGACAATAGCGTCGTTAATCGCCATGCGCCGTTCACGTATCGGAACGAGGTGTCGAAAGGGGCATCTGACACGCATGTGCAATTTCGAACATCCGTGGCGAATCCGGCACCATTTCCAATCATAGAGCTGTTCATTTGAAGAACCTTTTAAAAACTGGGTGGATTGGCCGCACCTTTTCAGAC
>CALMQK010000005.1 GCA_937872085.1 uncultured euryarchaeote | reverse complement strand
TTCAGAGCGACGGACTCCAAAGGAGCGAGGGTCGAGTATACCATCACCGTCACCGTCCTCCCAGTCAACCAGCCCCCCGTGATCTCAGGAGTGCCGGACCTGGTGGTCCACTACGATGCACAGTATGACTTCGACCTTAGACCGTACATAGTGGACCTGGATGGCGACAGGGAGGTCCGGACGATAAGCACGAACGACGGCCATATCACTGTCAACGGGACAGTCATCTCATTGCTGTATCCACAGGTCATGAACGGATTGAAGGTCCAGGTCACCATCACCGTTCACGATTCCGGGCTCTCAGATTCGTGGACAATCAACGTAACGGTGTCCAGTGATTTCCCGCCCGTGCTTTCGCACATGATGCCAGATCACTCATTCCTGGAGGATGTGGATATCGATTATCCAATAGGGGCGGACCTCGCGAATTTCTTCACCGACCCTGACGGAGGAGCCTTGAGATTCGAGGCTTTCGTCTCGACCCTGAATGTCACAGTCGAGGCCGTGACCGAATCCGGGAAGTGGGTCCTTAATTTCGAACCTGACCTGGATTACAACGGGCAATCGGACCTGACAATCCGTGCGATTGACGTCGCAGGCGGTGGCATCGCGGAGAACACCGTCAGACTCACGGTCATACCCGTGCCGGACCCTCCCAGGATACGGCTGCCCGCCGTGTTCAACGTGACCGAGGGAGTGCAGACTATACTGGACATATCCAAGACGGCGAGTGACCCTGACTCGCAGCTGTCGGACTTCATATTCATCGTCACGGGGCCTTACACGGATGAGGGGGAAATCAGAGTCCAGAACGCAATCCTGGTATTGGTCTTCCCAAAGGGATTCGTCGTGCCCGGAACGGACAGCAAGGAGTTCACGATCAATGTCACGGTTTACGACGAAGCGGGCTTGTCCGGCAACGCTACGATGTTGGTACATGTCGAGAGACCGCCGATAGACTCCGTCTCAAAACCCATCAGTCCGTGGCTCCTCGTGGGGATGATAGCCCTCGCAGCCGCAGCGACAGGAGGGTTCGGTATCGCGCTCTACCGTAGGAAGAAGCCTTTCGTCATCAGGGACATGATGCTCATCCACAACGACGGCTTCCTCATATCTCGATACGCGTCACCGCACCTAGGAGAGATAGATGAGGACGTCCTGAGCGGCATGCTAACGGCGGTACTGAACTTCGTCGAGGACTCGATGTCCTCGAGCCTGGACCAGCTGAAGACCTTCGGCTTCAAGGAGTACCAGGTCCTCGTGAGCAGAGGGGCGAAGACCTTCGTTGCCATCGTCTACGCAGGAGATGTCCCCTCGGACATCGACAAGCCACTGAACGAGTTCATCGCCAAGATCGAGAAGGTCTACAAGAAGAAGATCGCGGCATGGACGGGTGACATCGAGACCGACTTCGCGGGGGCCAGCGTTCTGCTCGAATCGTTCGTCAAGGAGCACGACAAGGGTAATCGGAAGAAGCCCCTAGCCGGACTCTGGACACACAAGCAGAGGCCGTCAGCTCCTGAGAAGTGATGATGACCAGAGTCATACCTTTTAGTATCATACCTTTTGGTCATCATCAGTGGATCGACGCATAACGAATGCAAGAAAAGGAGGGTCCATCCCCCGGCCCTGATTGTCCGACGCGAAGCAATACAGTCTCTTCAACCGCTTCCATTCTGGAAGCCGATTTGAACCCAGGAACGCCATCCTCGCGAAATTGCTTCCGACCACCTGTAGTCCCAATCCTCATCACTCGATGCCCTCCTCCGCCCCATCCTGAGAACATGGCGACCTACAG
>CALMQK010000004.1 GCA_937872085.1 uncultured euryarchaeote | reverse complement strand
GTGAACTCCTCCTCGGGTATCGTCACGGTCGGCATCAGCGCCATCTCCTGGGGAGACCGGCGACGTCCACCCATTCGACATCCGGTTCTTCGCGGCGCTTGGTCACGAGCTGGATATCCTCGAATACCTTCTCGATGATCTTCGGCGTTATGTCCCTGCCACCCAGGCCAGCGATGTAGTTCTTGATGATCGGCCTGTTCTGGCCAGAGTATGCGGAGGCTTTCACCTCGGTGAACATCGCTCCTGCCGCACCGAAGGTGTAACTTCTGTCGAGCACCGCAATACCATCGACCTTCGCGCCGAGCGCCCTGAACTCCTGGTGTGGGAACGGCCGGAAAGCGCGGATCCTTGCCAGTCCGACCCTGATGCCCCTTGCCCTCAGGGAATCGACCACATCCTTCGCGGTCGACGCGACCGATCCCGCGCACGCGAGGACTACCTCCGCATCGTCGCACCTGTAGTGTTCCAGGAGGCCCCCATACTCCCTTCCGAAGATGTGCTTGAACTCCTGCTCGACGCTCAAGAACCGATCTCTCGCTTCCTTCATCCCGAGCATGGCCTTGTACCTGAACTCCATGTACTGGTCCGGCTTGACCAGCGAACCGAAACCCATCGGCTTTCCCACCTCGATCTTGTACTCCGGAGCATACGCTGGCAGGAACGAATTCACGAGTTCTTGGTCAGGCACGCTGACCGGCTCCGAGGTGTGAGAAAGGATGAATGCATCCTCGATCACCATGGCCGGGAGCATCACGCCGCTGCTCTCGCAGACCTTGTAGGCCATGATGATGGTGTCCAGGATCTCCTGGTTGCTCTCACAGAAGAACTGCAACCAACCGGTGTCCCGCTGAGCTATCGAGTCCATGTGGTCCACCCAGACGCTCCAGGGGGGCGCCATGGCCCTGCTCACATTGGTCATCACGATCGGAAGTCTCGCCCCTGAGGCCCACATCAGGACCTCGTGCATCAACGTCAGGCCATGCGAGCTCGTGGCTGTATACGTGCGCGCGCCCGCGGTCTCCGCCGCTATGCATGCGGCCATCGCACTGTGCTCGCTCTCGACAGGTATGAACTTCGCTCTTAGTTCCCCGGTAGATACGAACTCGGCAAGCTTCTCGACGATGGACGTCTGGGGAGTGATGGGATATGCTGCGATGACCTCCACCTTCGCGAGCTTCGCTCCGTAGGCGGATGCGTAGTTGCCCGTCATGACCGTTCTCATGCCTCATCCTCCCTTACCATGATGATGCACTTCTGGGGACACTCGAAGGCGCAGATCCCGCACCCCTTGCAATAGCGAAGGTCGATCACGGGCTCGCCGTCCACAAGCTTGATCGCCGCGTCGGGGCAGAACTTCCAACATATCTTGCACTTCTTGCACTTCTCCTTGTCAACGACCGGTCTTATGACCCTCCATAGTCCAGTGAGGTTGATCGTGCTGGGCTCTGTCGAGATCGGTGTCAGTGGAAGCTCCTCGTAACTCTTTGTCATACCTTCGCCTCAACGGTCCTTTCATAGGCCTCTTTCGCGGCAGCGACATTGGCCTCTTCCTTCACAGGCGCCAGCTCCCTTATGCTTGCCATTATCGCATCCAAAGAGATCAGGTCGCACATCTTGGCGAAGCCCCCCATTATCGCAGTATTAACGATAGGCGTTGACCGTGAACCGATCCCATGCGCAGCGGCGACGGAAGTGGCGTCCAGCACGAAATAGCTGTATTTGTCGGGAAGGCCTTCCAGCTTCTTTGCCTGCGGGTAGTTTATCAGGACCTTCCCACCTGGCTTGAGTCCTTCCAGGACGTCGACACCCTTGAGGAGTCCGCTGTCGAGAACGACGACGTAGTCGGGTTCGTAGATGCTCGACCTGTTCCTTATCGGTTTCTTGTCGATGCGGGCGAACGCCGTCACGGGAGCTCCTCGCCGCTCGACACCGAAGAAAGGGAATGAAGAGACTTCGAACCCCATCTTAAAAGCGGCCAAAGCGAGGACCTCGGAGGCTATGACGACCCCCTGTCCTCCGCGGCCGTGGAACCTGACCTCTATCAATTGGGGTCACCGACATACAAGTTATCATTTTCCACATATTAATGGTGACCTTGCTACAAGGCCAGAGAACCGAGCCCTGCGGATGGCAAGCGGGCCGACACAAATGGTTCCGGACGTAACTAGATATCGCGCAAATCATTCCCCCCTGCGTGAAGGGGCGCTTCAGAGGACTGCACGCAAGGGCTTTCGTGCACGCGACAGAGGACCTGGACAAGGTCAAGATGGCGATGGCGAATGTTGTCGGCCCTGTGGAGCTCACCGCTCTCGTCACAGAAGGGGTCCACGGCAATCCTCTCACTGTACTCGAGGCGAATGTTTCCGGCCCAGATGACGTCCCGCGATTCTTCTCGAAGCTGGACCGGGAGGATCTCCAGACAATCTTGCGCACCCTTGACAAGAGGGTGGACGAGGGCTGCAACCTCTTCGTGAAGATAGACAAGCAATCGGCTTTCCTCGGGCAGGTCAGACTTGACCGGGGCGACGATGTGATATCGGTGAGGATCCGTGTGGCGGCGTTCCCGGCAAGGCGCGAGTTGGCGCAGAAGGTGGTCAGTGAGATCGTGGAGCAGGAATTGACCCTGAGAAACAAGCAGGCTGAGGCAGGTGCATAGGCGCGACGATTCATGCCATTCCCGCAGGGAGCCTCTTTTAGCATGCCATCAATCAGAGGATTATTGCACCGGGTCAGACTCCTCCTTACGCCTTTTATCTTGATCGTCAATGAACAAGATGTGTTTCAGATTTGATGGGATTCGCTCTATCACTTGGTCAGAACTTCGAAAGACTCCTCGAGAAGTCTGCCATCGGGAAGTTCCACTCCCGCATTCTGTGCAACCTCGGCGAAGAAAGGCATCGGGTCGAGACATGACTCCGGCGAGAGCACGCCTCTTGCTCGGACATCGCCTCGTAGTATCTTCAGCGCAGCCGTTGCCAAGGGCCCTTTGGTCGAGTCCCATCCACCCACAGGCCAACCCTTGTACCGAACCCGCTTGCCTTCTTTGATCCCGACTGCTTCGACCCAGTCAATCCAATCAGCACAACCTCCAGGAGCGGCTACCGACGCGGCAGGCTGGTCTGCCAAGTACTCAAAGAGTGAGAATGCAGCCGCGGATTCGTCGAGTTCACCGCGGGCAATCCTGCGCCCCAGCTTGCAGTATATCTCGTTGAGTTGTGGCGGGTACATGCCGTAGACAGTGGAAACGGATCGCACGCCTCGAAGGGCGCGCGGCAGGGTGATCGACTCTGGCCAGGCAATTGGCACTGCTACCATTTCCCCTCCCTGCGGCAGCGTCACGCGGACCGCGTCATCGAGGGGATCGACATCTACCCAACGGCCGTCCCGATAGAGCCGAACCTTACCTTTGACCAGATTCATCATGAACTGCCACGAAGCGTCTGCATATCCAGCTTTTCTCCATTGAGCGAGGATTGCCTTCGGACTGTCTCCGTACATGCTCACCACCTGAAAGACACAGAACCTGACGTCCTCCACCTGGTCGAATTGGCTCGCCGCATGCATCATCCTCAGATTGGATAGTCCAACCAACCCGATCCCCACAATGGCCGTTACTTCAGAGGATTTCGCAGCGGCATTGAGGTCCAAGGCTTTCTCGGTGGTCGGACCGTGTGCACATAGATCACAGTAGTTCACCCCGGCCTTGATGGCTGCGCGAAGAGCCGGAAGCACGACCTTGTGTTCTGGTCCGGCTGTGTTGATCACGATATCACATCCTTCCACAATAGATGCCAGCTGATGTTCGTCAAGAATATCTACGTGAATCGCAGAGGCTTTGCTCCCGAGTTCTGTCGCGGCGCTTCTTGCAGCTTCCAGGTTCCTGCCTGCAATCACGATCTCGGACACAATGTCGGATGCGATGAGCATCTGCGCAACACGTTTGCCGAACTGACCAGCCCCTCCCAGAGCGAGTGCCTTCATGGGAATTCTCCAGATTTGGGGCGAATCGCCTTTCATTGTCTAAGGTCTTTCCCTGCGGAGAGCCTGATGCAGACCGCAGAACCTTGCTGCTGTGTCGGGAGCTCCTTGCATTCTTGCAGGGGGAGGAATTGGACAAAGCTTAAGTCGTTTTTCGCCATCTGAGAGGAGCCACTGGATTTATCCGGTGGCAGATGACTCCAATGATGCTGAGGCATCTTTGAGACGGTCAATGCAGGGGTAGCCAAGTCCGGTCAACGGCGCAAGGCTTAGGACCTTGTCCAGCAGTGGTCCCGCGGTTCGAATCCGCGCCCCTGCACTCTACTTTTTCGGTTCGATGGTCCTGAAAACCTCGCACCCGGAGTCGTACTCCTCGGGCGAAAGCCATTTCCGATACTTGCCTTCGGGGAAGCAACCTCGCTGCTTTCCCCGCGGGACGTACCAGGCACAGCTCCTGCACGTCCTCCCGCTGCGCTGCCTGAGAGACGCGAGGATCAGTCTCTCCTCTCGAGTGTATTCCTGGTCCTTGTCCACGATCACGAAAGCGAGAAGCGGTTAATTTCTTTTTTGCATGGACCGCGCACGGAGATATATATGACGATGGTGTATCGCCTCGCGTGAAGTACCTCTACTGTCCCAGGTGCAAGAAGTTGAATATGAAGCCCTGGTTTGCCATCAGGAACAGGTGCCAGAACTGTTTCGGAGACGCGACAGCCATACAGGTCCCTGCCAATTGGATGACATACTTGTCATACGCGCTGTATGTCCTGATCCCAGCGCTGATAGCGATCTATGTCACCAACAACGTCAAGAACTACCTCTATCTGGCCGTAGTCCTACTCGTCGTCATGATGATTGTTTCTTTCGTGGACATCGGACGCGGCGAGAAATATGCAAAGGAACGGATAAAGGTCGCCAATACCGATGTCGATGTCTTCAAGAGACGCAAGTGGAGATGACCAGCATCACCAGATAGTCCGTCCCGTCGACATCGAGTATATCCATGGAACTGGCAAACGTGTTTCTGGCATCTCCGTCGATATCCATTCCGATCGCTAGGACCTCCTCGGAGGTCGGGTCCAACACGACCAGCTGATGGTGGAACGAGAGACCACAGAGTCGCTGCAACGTATCGGAAAGCTGCTGGTTCAGGGGCAGGAATGCCTTGATCGGCAAGCCCTCGGAAAGCCCGCGCAGCTCGATGTTCAGGCACTCGCCAATCTGTTCGTTGCTTCTTATGACCGCACGCTCGCCGAGGTCGAGGATGATATCCACCCCGACCGAAGCTCTGAGGAACACCTCCAGCAGGTTCGCAGGGTCCCTGGTCGGTCTGATCTCTGCACTCTGGGGCGCTTCGAGGCCGTAGGAGAGGAGCACGCTCGACACCAGGATCGCCGCCGAGAAGAACACTATCGCGTCCAGCGTCGCCAGCTGACCCTGACGATCTGCTCGGCACCTACCAGACAATGACCCTCACCTCCAAGACCATGTTGAGGCCGTTGTCACCCAGCGCGTTGAGCAGTTCGCTCGCATAGCCCGTCGACCGAGGCGCGCTGCTTTGATCGCTGGAGACGTTGAGCATGCAACCAAACGAAGGATGCAGCGAGAACACAGAGAGAGCGAAGCCCCGACCGTCGCTCAACTGGCTTACCAGGTCCGAGTAGTCGAACGCACATATGGAGGCGACGGTCGGCAGTACGTCAGGTCCGCAGGAGAAGAGCATCTCCGATGCGACGGAGTCCACTATCCGCTTGGCAACCGCGTCAAGCTGCTCATCCAGTCCGTTGGCAGATATGCGTTCTGAAACGAATACGCTAGTCAGCAATAGTGCCAAGACACCTGAAAGGACGAACATAAGAACCGGCAGGTCTTCGAAGAACCCTGCCACGCCGGAGCGATCTGCCCTCATCGACCCGAACGTCCGTTACGACTCTTTCCTCACCCCCGATTACATGTAGCTTACGGATGCCGGAATCCTACAAGAACGCTCACTGACTTTGCTCACGCATGACACCGCGACGAGGACCCAGCAAGAAACTCGCTCCTACCATTGGTCCGGATTCAGGTTGTCCCCATTGCTACACGGAAGATGAAGGGCTCCAGCTGGAGATCGATTGTTCGCAATGCAATGGTGCCCACGACCTGAGCAACAACAAGTGTCTCTCGGCTGTGCTCAACGTCCTTGCAGGAGGAGCACAGCCAGAGGCGATCATCCTCAAGAGATTCATGCACAAGAGGTATCGAGGAGAAGCTGTGGATGTCGCCTCGGCGGCCGCGTCCGCGCTCGCTTCACTCAACCGAGCGATCATATCAGCGCCGCGGCCGTCAGACAGAAGATGTCGGACATGCGCCGCCAGTAAGGATCAACTGCTGACCACGATCAAGCGCTTGCTGCTGGATGATCCCTTGGAATATGTCTCCGATTCATCCGGGCTAGTCGCGCGGCTCAGGGACGGCATCTCGCACGTGAGCTGCGGCGATGCCGATTCCTGCCTCGAAGCCGCTCTGAAGGCCGCGGAGACGCTGTCAGGGGCGAGAAGATGATCCCCAGGGCACCTCCTCCCAAGATCATAACGGTGAGGTCCTCGGACATTCCCCCGGAGGCCGAGAGACCGGCGTGCATCAGGATCAAACCGAGGAGCAATGTGGCGCGGGCGGCCAAAGTCGAGACGCGTCCATGCTTCGCATCGTCTTGGGTGGAAGAAGTCGGTCTCGACGAGCGCGATGTCATCACACGATACCAGGTCTCTGGCGTCGGTGTGACTATCGCGTCGCCGCACAGCTCCAGCTGCGGAATGTACATCGTCGACCCGCCGGAGTACAAGCTCGGTCCCCTCCAGCTCCAAGCGCTGGCGGAGGCGATCGCCGCGGTGACGGACAGGATGCCAGGTGACCTGCATGTGAACTCCCTCGCGACGGTCCGGCCGTACATAAAAGCGAAGGGCAAGGACTTCCTTTACTCGAAACTGGCGGCAAAGACGGGGACGGGTGCTCTCGGGAAGGACCTGGACCGGGAGGCGGACCGTCTCGCGGACGTCCTCTGCAAGTACACCGCGGGATACGGCATCCTGGAGACCCTCCTCGAGGACAAACTGATCCAGGACATCTACATCGATTCCCCCTCAGGCCAGACGCCCGTGCAGGTCGTCCTTAGGTCAGACGCTGTTCAAGGTGTCAGACAGAAGTGTCGGACGAACGTTTTCATTGGAAGGAGAGACCTTCAAGGGTTCGTTTCAAGGGTGAAGTTCGAGACCGGGCTCCCCTTCTCGGAGGCGCATCCTGTCCTCGAGGCGGACATGAAGTGGCTCGGGGCACGTGTCACGCTGGTCAGTCCGCCCTTGAGCGACAAGGGCATCTCCTTGGCCGTCAGGAAGCATTCGCGTGGCATTTGGACGATGCCCATGCTGATCGGCAACGGATCGATATCCCCTCTGCTCGCAAGCTTCCTGTGGGCATGCGTGATAGGCAGGAGGACAGTCCTCGTCGCGGGCAGCAGGGGTGCTGGCAAGACCACGCTCCTTGGAGCGATGATGCTTGAGTTCCCCAAGTCACAGAGGATCGTCCTCATAGAGGACACCCCCGAGATATCGGTCGACAGGATGCAGTCCCTTGGCTTCGACATCCAATCGCTCAGGTTCGACGGGAGTGGTGAAAGAGGGTCGGCTTCCGCCCAGGAGACCCTGCGCGTGAGTCTAAGGATGGGCGAGAGCGCGATCGTGATCGGAGAGGTAAGGGGGCAGGAGGCCCAGGTCCTCTACGAGAGCATGCGCGCAGGAAGCGCCGGATCCTCGGTGCTAGGAACGATCCACGGGAACTCCGCCAAAGGGGTCCTTGACAGAGCGGTGGAGGACCTGGGCGTCACCGAGAGGGCGTTCTCATCCACCGACATTGTCGTGGTCATAGGGCTGGTCAGGTCCCCTGATGGGACGAGGTTCTCCAGGCGGGTCGTCGAGGTGGCCGAGGTCAGACAGGACACCCAAGGGGTGCAGCTGACCGGTCTTTTCGGGACCGAACCAGGGTGCACTTGCGCGAAACCCACGAAGGAGTTCTCGGCGCAGTGCAAGACCGTCTCTGGAATCGCAGACGCGCTGGGCATGAGCCCGGAAGCCATCATCGACGTCATCAAGACGAGGGCCCACGCGGATCAACTGGCCTCCGAGCTCGGCGTCAGGAGGAATGGTCCATGGTCAGGTGGGGCGGACGAGTGGCGTGTGAGGTCGAACGAGGTGCTGACCCGGGCCATGTTCAACCCCTCGGGTCCGGAGGCCGGGCTCAGGGAATGGAGGAGCTGGGTGGATGCGAACGAAGGCCAGTAGACCGCCGCATCAATCGTATGTGGCACTTTGCAGCGGGCTGAAGGCGTTCGCGGACAAGGTCGGATTGGCGGCAAGACATACGAGCAAGGACATGGGTGGAAGAGAATCGGACCTTCGCGCGTCCCAGGAGCTCGCGGGCATCGATGTCCCCTTCGAGACCTTGGTCGCGGCCGCGAAGGCTGCTCTGGTGGTCTCGTCGACGGTGCTCGTCCTGGTCGTGGTCATTCTGGTATTGTTCACCGGGACCCGTTTCATCATACCTATGGCTTTCCTTCTGATCGTCCTCCCTCTCCTGTCAAGGGAGGCCATCCTGGCCTATCCTCACAGTGCAGCTAGGAAGCGCGCGGCCAGCGTCCTGAAGGGGTCCCCCGAATCCGTCAGCTTGATGATAATGAGCCTGAGGCACGAGCCCTCCCTCTCGAAGGCCATAAGATTCGCCGCAAGGAGGGAGAATGCGTATTCGAAGGAGCTTCGGGAATGCATCTGGAGCGTGGTCATGGGCGTTCATTCGAGCTTCGAGGACTCGCTGCATGCGCTCGGGAGGAGATGGTCGAAGTACAGCGATGAGCTGAAGGACTCGTTGAACTCGATGGTGACCGCATCATGCGAATCCACCGACGATGGGAAGAGAAGGGCCCTTGACAGGGCCAACATGGCGATGGTCTCCGGGACCAAGCGCAGGATCGAGGAATATGCCTTGTCACTCTCAGCGCCTAGCATGATCATGTTCGGCCTGGGCATACTCCTTCCGCTCATGGTGGGTTCGTTCCTTCCGATGCTGTCGTGGAATCTCTGGACCATGGACAGCCCAGGGACGAGCAACTTGAACACTGTCGACGGTTCCCAATCGACGTTCCAGACGATGTTCCTGATGAACGTCCTGTTCCCGTCCATCGCAGTGCTCGTTGCGATGAACGCGATCTCCCGGCATCCCTTGGAGACCGGGAACGGCGGTCAAGAGAAGCTCCCGAAAGATCACACGACATGGTTGGCGGTCGCCGTCGCTTCCACGGTCCTGGGCTGTCTGGCCGTAGCGCTTCTCACGAGCGGGCAGTTCAAGTACGTCATGTTCTTGATCGTAGCGGTCAGTCCGATCTCCCTCTGGCTGATGAGAGGAAGGGCCTCAGGGATAGGCAGGGAAGTGGCGGTCGGACTTGAGGACGCGCTCTTCAAGATAGGATCGAGGATGCTTGATGGCGGGAATTTCGAGTCCGCGCTGAATCACGCGAGCGAGAATCTTGACCGGACCTCTTCTGGGATCGTTCGGAGGCTCTCGTTCATGACCAATGCCATCGGTAAGGACTTTGACGAGGCCGCGGACCTCGGGGCCATATCCACCTCGGAATCGAACGCGATCGAGGGGCTGAGGGTCGTGAAGGAGGCCGCGGCCAAGGACGAGCTGGCAGCCGGGATGCTAGCCATGGACCTCGCGACCTATCTGAGGGATCTGCGGGAGCTCGAGACGACACTGAGGAATCGCCTCAAACCCACCATATCGATGATGAAGATGACGATCTACGCCCTGGGTCCCATCGTGCTAGGCGTGACCTACGCGATCTACCTTTCACTGACTTCGATGGTCGACAGCGGACCGGCAGGCGCACGTGCTGGGACCTTCTTCCTGGTGCTTGGCCTGTTCCTTGCGGAGACGGATGCCGTTGTCAGCTACTTCGTGTGGGGCATCGAAGGCAAGAGAGGGCGCGGCCAGCTGATGTATTCCATCGGCGCGTGCATCCTCACGTCAGAACTGATCTACGCAGCGACCGCGACCCTGGCATCCTAGGCTCGCTCGGCATGCGCCCCGAGGATCTTCTCCGCGTTGCGCTCGAGAAGCGCCAGCTCCTTCGGGTCGAAGGCCCTCGGATCCACGGGGATGATTATCCTGCACTTGCCCTGCGCCACATGGTCGTTCACCTGGTTGACGACCCTCAGGGCCTTGTTGAAATCGTTGTTCGAGACGAGGTACTCGAGCCCGTCGAGAAGAATGACCCCGCATGGGTTCTCCTCGATGAACTTGATGATAGTGTGCGTCAGGATCCCGAGGTTCGTAGGGGCGATGACGTCCTGCCCAGCGCGAGTCGCCAACCAGAAGAGCGGCGTCTTCTCCAGCCCGTACTTCTGCTTTATCATGTCAGGGTGTTGCCTGCTGATCGCGAGCCCTGTGACCTTGGCACAGGCCTCATCCTGAGTCGATAGGATGTTCACGAAGGCATCGAAGCTCAGGTCTGGCGGGCTTTCCTCAACGATGTAGCACTTGCCGGGTTGAAAGTCGTATTTCCTCGATATCCCGAGGCCGTCCTCCCTCTGGCCGTCCTT
>CALMQK010000003.1 GCA_937872085.1 uncultured euryarchaeote | reverse complement strand
CCATTGGCAAGCTTCTCTGTGAGTGCAGCTCCGAAGATCTCACTGGAAGCCCGCGGCACATGGGACGCTGACATGATAAACAGCGATATCACAGGATACACCGGAAAGGGCGTATACGTGGCAGTGTTGGACACGGGTCTAGCGCCCAACTGGAAGGACTACTTCCCGGCGGATCACATTGCAACCAACCTTGGAAAAGGCTTCAAAGAGAACATACAATGGAACGCGCAGACGCAGGCATTCGTGGAAAGCGGGAAAGTCTATGAGACAAGCTGGATCGGAACCACCGGCTCCACTCACGGCACACACGTGACGAGCACAATACTCGGCTACAGGTATTATGCGCCAGCCGACGCGGCAGCAGGATTCCCGCTAGCGCCATTGTTCGTGAAGGGGATAGCTCCTGACGTGACGATCATACCCGTCAAGGTCTTGGCGGACTACTCGATCGGAAGATCGCAGACCGACCCAGTCAACTACACTGACCAGAAGTTCGTCATGGGCACGGATCGCGCAGTGGCAGCAGGCATTAGATACGCTACTGACCTGAAGATAGCAGGGTACAGCCCGATGATCATCACGATGAGCCTCGGAGGACCAGCTCCTTCATCAGTCATGGAAGATGCAGTCAACTATGCGGTGGACAACGGCGTGATCGTCGTAGCTTCAGCAGGCAACGAAGGAGACTCGGGCATGGGCTGGCCAGGCGCCTACCCGCAAGTCATATCGGTCGGCGCTAGCGGATGGAAGTACGAATGGTATGCACCCGCCACTGTCGCGCCACCCCCACGATACAGACTCTGGTGGCTCCAAGACTCAACCTACGGGTTCAATGACATCACTGAGAATCCCTCGGATCTAGCCAGTCAAGTCTACATCGCGCCATGGAGCAGCAGAGAGAAAGCCGACCAGCAGCTTGACGTCTTGGCTCCAGGAACCTGGGTCAGAGGACCTTACCCAGGAGTTCCCGGCTACTCTCATCTCCCGTGGTGGAGCTCGGGACTAGGATGGTACCATGGCAAGAACCCCGGTAACTTCTACTATCTGGGCGGGACCAGCATGTCCGCACCACACGTGACAGGTGTCGCCGCACAGATGCTCGAGAAGAACCCGACGTTGGATCAGGGACAGATCGAGTCAACCCTGAAAGGGACTGCTCTGAACATACCAGCTGGATCTATGGAGATATTCGACCTGAGCCCAACAATGGGTTGGTACACATACTCGTGGGGAACAAATGCAACTGGTTCAGGGTTGATCCAGGCAGATGCAGCTTTGACCGCCGTACCTGCGATCTGATGCAAGATCGCGTACTCGGTTACGAACCAGAGATTGCCTCTGCAAAACCATTTCCTTTTCCGTTTTCATCTCATACCGGCAGGTATCCCCTCCGGCCTTGGCTGACGGTATATTCTGGACCGTGGTCCGGGTGCGAGCAATATCTTCGCCTGCAGACAATTGAAGAAAGGAATCCAGCTCGGTGCCATATCCCCCTGATTGAGAACCAGCTAGATGTCTCGCTTCACATCTGGCTCTCTGCACATGAGGTTCTGCACGCGCGATCCAGCATTGGGGCGAATCCCCGTGCATAGGGAGGCCTGCTATGGCTCCAAACGCATCCTCGACGAGATCAACGCCCGGTCCAGACAGGGGCTGTCCATGCGGTCACGCCCTCCACTCCTGAGAGATCCGACGCAGTGGTCACTCTCAAATAGAAGTAGCTGGCGCTGGTCGATGTCAGCGTGGTCGTCCATTCGACGGTTGCGCTGTTGAAGCTCTTACTCGCCACGACCGCTCCGCCGTCGGATACTAGCTCGACAAGCTTGATCGCGTCAACCTTGCCATCTGGATCTGAGATCCGAACCGAGACTGTGTATGCGTTCGCGGGCGACAGAACAGATCCCATGACCGCTCCGTTGAGCGTATATCGGATCTGCAGGTTCTTGTCGAGCGTCGCGTAGCCCCGAGAGGCACTCATGGCAGCGTACAGGTTCTCCGGTGTGAGGCTCTCTGCAAGGAGCACGGTCCTCATCTCGCTTCCCGCGATCCAGTTGGAGTAGTGCGTGTCCGAGTTGGCGGAGGGCATCAAGTGCCAACCAGCATCCAACGCCATGATATAGCTGTCCTCGTAGACCACATCGTTGTAAGCCTCGATCAAGCCCATGCCAATGTCCCTTGCCGGAGTGTAGTTGGCGTAGTCCATGAAGTTGTCACTGACATAGAGCGGGTGGTTGAATTGGCCGATCGCGCCTGGAGTCTGAGCAAGCCAGTCGTAGAAGTTGGACAGTCTGTCGAATTTATATCCTTCGGGCTCCGCAGGAGGAACATCCGCGTTGTAGACGTTGATCTCCCCGCAATGCCCGAGCAGATACGCCTCGTAGCCTGCCATCGCCACGAACTTCTTGGACGTGTAGAAGTCGGCGGCGGCTAGCTCGTCTTTCCACTCCGCCGAATCCATGACCCATGCCTCGTAGTCGTGCCAGATCGCCCAGTGGTCGGTAACGGCCATGAAGTCAGCGCCAGCAGCGATGGCCGCCTTGTAGGCGTCCCATGGGGTGCTGTTTTCGTAGGCATCCGAGTACCCAGTATGCGTGTGTAGGTCCCCGAAGTACAAGTTGTAGGCAGTCGTTTTCACGTTACTTCCTGCAGAACTAGCATTCCCGCAGGAGAATGGCACAATCATAACTGCGACCGCCACGACGAATAGGGCAGCCTGCATTGTCCGCTTGAACATGTTGTCCCCCTCCCCCTAGCTCAAAGGCTACTGGCGCCCCATATAACTGAAGAGGAGTAAGTACCTTTCTGCTTTCCGACCCAAGACAAGGCGCGGGCCCTTTTCATCTAGTAGATATCAAGGAATCGCCTGTCGACCATCTTCTGAGATAGAATAGGAGTGGTTTGTGAGGTGCTACGAACCTTTCGTTCCGGATACCCTTCCCGAGCTGCCATTCTGGTATATCTTTGTACATTCTATCGCCGAGCCGGTCGAAAAAGCATACCAAGAACCCCTTCGGTCCACATCCCTGGGATGGACGACGAGGAAAGCCTGAGCACGGTCCGACTCCTCGGACCGAGGTCAACGGATTCGAGCGATCTCCTTGTAGCGGTAGCAGTCGACGAGATGGTCGTTCACCATCCCCGCGGCCTGCATGTGTGCGTAGCAGATGGTCGGTCCGACGAACTTGAACCCACGCTTCAGAAGGTCGGTGCTCATCCGCTGGGCTTCGGTGGTGATAGCCGGTATGTCCGCCAGTCTTCTCCACTCGTTCCGAATCGGCTTCCCACCGACGAACGACCACATGTAGGAGTCGAAGCTCCCGAACTCCTTCCGGACCGCGAGAAAGGCCTTCGCATTGGTTATCGTGGCCTCGATCTTCCTTCGGTTCCGTATTATACCAGGATCTGCCAGCAGCTTCGCGATCTTCCTTCCATCGTAGCGGGCGACCTTCTCAGGAACGAAATCGTCGAACGCTTTGCGGAAGTTCTCCCGCTTCCGGAGGATCGTCATCCAGCTGAGACCCGCCTGAGCCCCTTCTAGCACCAGGAATTCGAACAGCTTCCGGTCGTCGTGGAGCGGGACTCCCCATTCACGGTCGTGGTA
>CALMQK010000002.1 GCA_937872085.1 uncultured euryarchaeote | reverse complement strand
ATCAATTCGGCAGCTCTTGTCTTCGAGGAGCCGACAGAATCCTAAAAGAAAGATGTCGCATCGTGTATCTCCGGATATGGGCAACCCGCACAGTGAGGGCGAGAATCTGACCCTGCCGGTCCGAATGGCTAATGGGAATCTCTAAGTGATTCGATGTCATGGACCGCTCGATGGTGAAGACCGCAACATCATGGAGCGGTGGGAAGGACAGCTGCCTGGCTACCTGGAAGACTACCCGGGCCGGGATCAAGGTTGACTATCTCCTGAACACCGTCCGCAGAGAATCCGACAGGGTCGCGTTCCATGGAGTGAAGGCCGAGCTCGTGCAGGCTCAGGCCCGCTCGATGGGCATCCCGCTCATCCAGAAGAGGGTAGGCGATGATGACTACAGGGAAGTCTTCGTCTCATCTCTCGAGGAGCTCAAGACCAGGGGCGTCGGCAGCATGGTCTTCGGGGACATAGACGTCCCGCAGAACCGCGAATGGTGCGAAGGTGTCTGCAAGGAGGTGGGCCTCAGGCCACACTTCCCGCTGTGGGGAGCGGACCAAAGGGAACTCCTTTCCGAGTTCCTTACTGCAGGGTTCAAGGCGGTGACCGTCTGCGTGGACGCTGCGTTCTTCAGTGAGATGGAGTTAGCAAAGACCTTGGATGACGCGTGGCTCTCCCGCCTCGACGAGGGACGAAAGGCCGGCACGGGCTCGACTCATTGTGGGGAGAACGGGGAGTATCACACATTCGTCTACGACGGTCCACTCTTCCAGCACCCGATCAATTTCAGACCCGGGGAGCATGTCTTCAAGACCAACCATTGGCTGGTCGACCTCGTGATGACACCGGGCTGATGCTATTTCTCCTCGGGTGGTTTGATCTTCCTGAAGTTGAAGTAGACTCCGACATCGTAGACGATCTTCAGTGACCCGGCGATGAAGAAGGGAGAGGACATCGAGATGGCTTGCATGGCATACCCCGACAGAGAGGGGCTGGTCGCCTGCGCCAGGTTCCTGGATATGCTAGTGATGCCTGCAGCAGGAATCCTTTCTTCCGGGGAAACGACCGCCATAGTGTAGGATTGCCTCGTCGGCACGTCCATCTGGGAAATCGACTGCCGAGCTAGATAGAATGTCAGAGAGAGGACGAAGGTGTTGGCGACAGGAACTAGCATCAGAAGGATATTCGATGGGATGTGCGTGAACACCATGGTTCTGATGAGCCCGATCCGTCTGGCGAGCCTGACCGCGACATAGAACGAGATGGTGGAGAGTATCCCCGCGATGAAGAAGATGACGGACAAGGTCCCCTCGGAGACCCCGTACCTCGTGAAGAACCAGAAGGAGATGAGCGTCTGCAGCACGAATCCTCCAGCGAACGCGTCCACACCGAACAGGGCTGAGAGCTTGGCGATTATCGTCCTGGATTGGGGGGACAGTCTCTTCCGAGGTCGCTCTGAATACTCCTTCTGAAGTTCTGCCTTGCTCGACACCACCATGTAAAGGGCTGCGGCAGTAAGCGCGAGTGCCGAGTAGACCAGGAAGAGCGCATGGTACGATTCCAAATCGCCGAAACCGAAATAGTTCTGGAGAACAGCGGCCAAACCGCTGAAGAGCGTCCCCGCCGCGGAGGCGAGCGTGCCCACTGTGTTGTAGGCGGCGAATGCAGAGTTCCTTTTCTCCTCCGTAACCGTCTGGGGGAGGATGGCCTGTTCCATAGGCAGGAATGAGCCTATCTCCGCACCCGTCGGACTCAGAGTGCCTATGATCGCAGCAACGAAGAGAGCGATTCGATTTTCCGTTGCCGCAAACGCGATTCCCGAAATCGCCATCAGCAACGCCAGGAGCAGGAGCATCCTTCGACGGCCGATCCTATCTGCGTAGGCGCTGGCGAAGATCGTGAAGGCTGCGCTCCCCAGCAGCGTTGCGCTCAGGACTGCACCTATGAGGATGTTGCTAAATCCGATCAAGTGCAAGTAGATGGCCAGTATGACGCTGAGGAATCCATAGCCGAAGCTCCTTACACCTCTTGTGGCAAGGAGGAGCTTTCCGTCCCTGGTCATCCAGTCCAATACCATCCTACCAGACCTTCTCAGCCCGAGAGAACTTCTCGAGTCATCTCGTCTGCCCCGTCTTATGCCTGCAAAACGCGTACAACGCGTCATACAATGGGAACTGTCGTTCCATATTGTCGAAGTCGTCCTTGCTAATGAGCTTGAACCCGGTGGCAATCGAATCCAGGCCCGCCGCTTCGGGTGCAAGCTCCGGCTTGTCAGTGTCCGCGCCCCTGACGATCCTGGCGAGTTCCAGCAAGGCGGGGTCCTTCAACCCATGCTTCTTGATTATCGCATCGAAGCTGCAGAACTCTCCATGATGCCCTAGCTCCGCGTCCTTGACATCGAACGGAATTGCGTTCTCTCGCTTGGCGATATCATGCACCTTGTCCGCAGGAACGAACAGGAACTCCGCATTCTCATCGACGAATCTCTTAATCAGCCAAGGACAGGCAATCCTGTCCACATGAGCCCGCTCCCGAGTCACCCATTTCATCGTGGCACCTTCCTCTCCTTACCAATATCCGTGCGGGGGCAATGATTCGAGATCCCCCATGAAGCACTCCGATGAGGAGGGGCCCATATCAACTTAACCAGCGGTACGGGGACTTGCGGGGTCCAGAGACGGTGTAGCATATGGCCTGCACGCGGCCTGCAAGCTCCCTACTTCGGGCGATCGAGCCCAGGAGATGATGCAATCTTGCCTGGGCGAGCGCCCGCCGAGGTTCGAATGGAATATTCCAGAGGGCTGGTCGTCCCTGAACACCTTATGTGCGTTCGGCGGCGCATGTTGGAATCACTTGTATCAGTGTGTGAGCTCATCCGAAGCTCGGAGGGGCAAGGGCTCGCTTCGTAGTTCAGGCAGGATGGTGCAGGACATCGTGTTTATTACACATGAATCCATCAAGGTCTCGAATGCCACAACAGACGAGTGCTCGCCCACCGATTGCGAGGAAGGTGCCTAAGAAGCTCGTGACCCATGGGGAAGCCCGGATCGACGACTATTTCTGGATCAGGGACAGGTCCAACCCAGGCGTCA
>CALMQK010000001.1 GCA_937872085.1 uncultured euryarchaeote | reverse complement strand
AAAGGTTCCCACGATGACCGCCTGGCGAAGTGTCAAGGAGCTCAAGCAGGCCGGTTTTCTCAAGACCAGGAGGGTTGGAAACGCGGTCAGCGTCCGAATTTCTGACGACAGGGAGAAGCAAAGGATGCTGCGTCTAATCCCTGACACCGACCCACAGAGGGCTGGCGCGGGTCAATTTGCCAAATTGCTGGGAAAGAATCACTGGCTCAAGGAATGCAGACTCTTCGGAAGCATCGGGAGGGGAGAACACTCCCCGGGCGAGGAAGTCGACGTCGCGGTTGTGTATGATGACGGAATCATCACCGAGGTGGACGCCAAGGCGGCTGCTTTTGCGATCGCAGAGGCAATCAAGAAGGAGACCAACGTCACGATTGCACCACTCTTCGTCCCATACCGGGAGATGACGAGAAAAGGTGGCCTCGCCTCCGAACTAAGGGACAAAGAAGTGATATGGCCTGGATAGTCTCCTACGCGCTCTTGACCCGCGTGAAATGGTCGTAGATCAGCCTGGCGATCCTCGCCTCAGCCATCTGGGCCTTCTCAGGGCTCTTCTCGATCAGGTTCTTGAAGAATATGCACAGCACGATGTGCGATTTCGGCCCGACGAAGATTATGCCCGCGCTATTGGCCGTGCCCGCGGTTATCCCCGTCTTCGCTGCGACCATCACGTCATCCGATAGGAACTGTGGGTGTGTGGATCCAGACGGATTCCTCATCAGCATCGCGAGCATCTCCTTGCTGGATGAGCTAGAAGCCCCTTCTCCTTGGAGGATCTTCTCGAGCATCGCGCCGATCTCCCGGGGCGTCCCGAGGTTGTCGAAGACCTGGTCGTACTCGCGCTGGATCTTGAACTTCTTCTCCTCCTTCATGCCATATAGGTTCTCATATTCGTGGCGGAAGTCCTCGATGGAGAGGTTGGCGTACTGGGTGTCGATGTCATTGAGGATCTTCATCCGCTCGAGGTCCGAGATCCCCTTCCACTTGCGTGCTGCCTCCTGCGCCGTCAGATCCTTGAACGGACCCTTGCCCATCGTCAGAAGGAACCCTTCCCTCCACGGAAGGTAGATTGAGGTCCTGGCCAGCCCGAGGTCCCGTATCAACATGTTGACCCTCTGGATACCCACTCGTTTCCAGAGCATCTCAGAAGCGGTATTGTCAGTCGCTATGATCATCAGTGTCACAAGATCCCTGATGGTCAGTTCGAGCCCGGGGGTGAGATATTGGAGGATCCCCGAGCCTATGCAGTAGTTCCTTGACTCGAGCCTGAGCTTCTCGTTCATGTCCAACAGGCCCTCATCCACCTGTCGGAAGACCTCCATCATCACGGCGAGTTTGAAGACGCTTCCCAGCGGAAATATCTTGTCGGCATCAATCGCGACTTCCTTACCGGACTCGACGTGCTTCATGAAGAGCCCCATTTGCCCCTTGACATCCTTTGAGATCTTGACCAGCTCTGCCTTAAGTTTCGACAGCTCTTGGTCCGCTGGTTGCTTGCTCTTCTCATTGCTCAAGGAAAGGGCTCCTCTTCCATACCGGAGCTGAGAGCCAGCCAAAGGGCTTCGGGTCTGCCCAGCTTGAAAAAAGGAACGGAATCTCAGTATATAGCGACTTCTGTTCAACTGGCACGTATCGACATCCGTTGCGGAATCGCCGAGAACGAGCTATGGCTCCAACAAAGGTTCTTTAAATGTGTGGGGATACCCCCTCGCGAGGCTGGGGATTCAGATGATTACAGACTTCAAGAGACTCAATGCTAGGAAGAGAGGAACGCAGTTGATCGACAAGGACGCCTTCCAAAGAATTCACAACGCTTCTCTTGATATTCTCGAGAAGGACGGTATCCGGATATACAGTCAGGCTGCGCTGAACCTTCTGAAGCAGCGCGGAGCCAGGATCGACGGCGAGAAGATGGTCGCAAGGATACCAAAAAGCCTCGTTGAGGAGTCGATAAGAAGCGTACCCAAGGAGCTGGAGCTCAGGGCGAGAAACCCGGAGTACGACCTCAAGCTCGATGGGTCCAATCTGTACATAACCTTCGATGGCTGCGGGGTCCAGACCTACGACCTTGAAACCGGCAAGAAGAGACCGGCGAGGAAGCAGGACATCATGGACGAGGGCTTCCTGAGCAATGTTCTGCCAGGGGTCGGTTACATGACGCCTTCCCTCGCACCTCAGGACGTTCCGTTGCACGCTCACGTGCTCCATGGAGTCGAGGCCGCGTTCTCGACGTCAGAGAAGTTCGTGATGTCCGAATCCACCACGACCGGAGCCGAAGCGAGACTCCAGATCGAGATGGCCGCAGCCGTGGCCGGGGGACGGGACAAGCTGGCCCAGAAACCGAACCTGGCAGCGATCATATGCGCAGTCCCCCCTCTGAACTTGGACGGAGGCGGCAGCGATGCGACGATAGAGTTCGCGAAGGCTGGAGTGCCCGTCATGATGATGAGCATGGTCGAGGCGGGCGTCTCGGGGCCCATCACTTTGGCCGGAACCCTCGCATTGAGCAACGCGGAGATCATGGCGATCCTCACGCTGACGCAATGCACCAAGAAGGGGGCACCGGCCATATACGGTTCCGTCCTATCGACCATGGAACCGAGGACGGGTGGGTACGTTTCGGGGGCTCCGGAGGCTGTCCTCCTGACCGCCGCAATCGTGGACCTCGCGAAGCACTACAGGATTCCGTCCCAGGCCGGGACTTTCGGATCCAACGCGCTTGCGCCGGGGAGCCAGGCCGCCACCGAGCACTGTCTCACGACATTGCTCTCGGCTCAGGCAGGCGCGGACATGTGCAACGGCTTCGGGCTCCTCGAAGCTTCCACCGTGCTATCCTTCGAGCAGCTCATGCTGGACTACGACATCGTCACCGAGGTGCTCTACATCTCCAAGGGCATAGAAGTGAACGACGACACCCTCGCCCGCGACCTCATATCAAAGGTCGGGATTGGCGGGACATTCCTGACGAACAGGCACACCCTCACGCATCTCAGGGAGGTCTGGGAGCCCTTGGTTTTCGAGTACGGACCCTACGACGACTGGGTGAAGAGGGGTTCGGTCGACCCGATCAAGAGGGCGAATGCGAAGGTAAAAGCCCTGCTCAAGGAGGCGAAGGCGAACCCCGCGCCCCTTGACAAGGACGTCACGAAGGAAGTCCAGGCGATCGTCAAGAAGGCCGACAAAGAGCTGAAAGGATAGTCGAAAGTCGCCCCGCCCCTCGCAATTGGTATCCAGGCAAATCACCGAGGCCGCGCCATCGAACGATGAGAAGGGAAAAGGGAGATTGAAGGAGGACAAGGCCCAGTCAGTTGGGGGGGGGAGGAATGTTGCTGACTTGGCCCCAGAAAGAAAACCTTTGTTCCTTCTTCAATCTTCCAAGTGGTCATGCCCTTTTACAGTTCATATACGTGTTGACCTTGAAATCACCCGTGATAACAATCCTGGACGCCAGGGTTTAATCCCCAGCAGAGAGTACTGGACAAGGTCGGAGTGCGCAGATGGAATGCATGTTGCACGGGCTGCCC